>DVGF01000008.1 GCA_018712835.1 Candidatus Ventrenecus stercoripullorum | reverse complement strand
CGAACTTCTTGATTTATATGTGGAATTATCAAAAGAAAATAGAGAACGATTAAAGCAACTGCTCATTCTCTAGGTTTCTTATGCTCTTTGACTAATTAGTTTCTCTTATTTTAAATTTTGCGAATTGAAGTGGCCAAATATAAAACCATATAAAATAAATTAGAATTATAGTATAATAAAATTAGTAGGATGTGATATTATGGCAAATATTCTAGTAATAGGTGGCGGGCCAGCAGGCTTATCATCTGCAATCTTTGCAAGCTCTAAAAAAAACAAAGTAACATTAATAGAGAGAAATTCTAGTTGTGGAAAAAAACTGTTATTAACAGGCAACGGCAAATGTAACTATTGGAATGAAGATCAAAGCCTATCCCATTTTCATAGTGACGACGCTTCTATACTAGAACAAATTATCACGCCAGCCAATTTAGAAGAAACTTGGGAATTCTTAAAAAGAATTGGCATAATTCCATACATTAAAAACGGGTATTATTATCCCTTCTCAAATCAGTCTTTTACAATGAAAGAAGCCTTATTAATAGAATGTAAAAAAAGAAATATAACAATTATTGAAAATGAAAAAGTAGAAAAGATAGAGAAAAAAGAGACTAAATTTGTAGTGCAAACTACTTCTACTACATACATCTTTGATAAAGTCATCTTAGCTTCAGGCTCTAAAGCGATGCCAAAAACAGGCTCAGATGGAGAAGGATATACACTAGCAAAGTCCCTTGGACACACCATAACAAATATCACACCATCATTAGTTCAAATCATATTAGATTTTCCAGAATTAAAAAAATGGGCAGGCATTCGAGCTCAAGCCAAAGTATCTTTGTATGAAGGAAATAAAAAATGGAAAGAAGAAACCGGAGAACTTCAATTGACAGACTATGGTGTCAGCGGAATTTGTATTTTTAATTTAAGTCGTTATGTTGGAAGAAATCCAAAAAATGAGTTCCAACTAGAAATTAACTTTCTACCATTTCTTGATAAAAATGGCCTAGAATTTCTAGAAACTCAAAATAAACTTGTCAAAAATAGAACCATCGGCGAACTATTAGAAAGCATCCTTCATTACAAACTAGTAGAAATCCTATTAAAAATGTGTCAAATCCCATATAATGCCAAGTGGTCCGAATTAAAACCAAATAAAAAAGAAAAGTTAGTCGAATTATTAACAAAAAATAGAATAAAAGTGATTGGAACAAAGAGCTTTGATACATCCCAAGTATGTGCAGGAGGCGTAAATCTAAACGAAATAAATCCCACAACACTAGAGTCAAAAAAAACCAAGAATTTATTTATCGCTGGCGAACTCCTAGATATAGATGGAGATTGTGGTGGCTATAACTTAATGATAGCCTTCTTAACGGGGGTTTTAGCAGGAAAAGGAGCATGTGAAGAAGTTGATTAGAATTCATAATCTAAAAATAAAAGTAACAGAAAACGAAGAAGCATTAGCAAAAAAAATAAAACAAAAACTACATGTACAAGATAATTATCCGTATATAATAAGAAAAAGGTCTATTGATGCTAGAAATAAAAAAGAAATTTATTATGTTTATGAAATTGATGTTCTCGCCAAAAATGAAGATATGATTTTAAAGAAGAACAAAGACTTAACAAAGAGTACGGAAGAAAAATACGTTTTTCCATATCAAAATAATAACAAAGAATGTTTATCTCCTATCATCATCGGCTGTGGACCAGCTGGACTTTTTTGTGGGTATTTTCTAGCTTTAGCAGGATTTCATCCAATTCTAATTGACCGCGGAGAAAGTATCGAAAAAAGAGTAAAAACAGTAGAAGAATTTTGGGCCTCAGGAAAACTAAAAGAAAATTCTAATGTTCAATTCGGTGAAGGGGGAGCCGGTACTTTTTCAGATGGAAAATTAAATACAATGATTAAAGACAAAAAACATCTAGGAGCCTCTGTACTAGAACTATTTGTAAAATTTGGAGCACCAGAAGAAATCTTATATGATAGTAAACCTCACATAGGAACCGATTTGCTTCAGGGAGTAATTAAAAATATGCGAGAAGAAATTATTAGATTAGGCGGTCGTTTCTATTATGAAACTACTTTAACAGACATAGAAATAAAAGAAAACAAATTATGTCAAATAGAAATAAATCATGAGCATTGGATTGATTGTAAGAATTTAGTATTAGCAATTGGCCATTCCGCAAGAGATACATTTGAACTACTTTTAAAAAGAAAAGTAAAACTTGTACCCAAACCATTTGCAGTAGGAGTAAGAATAGAACATTCCAAAGATATGATCAACCAAAGCCAATATGGTGAATTAAAACGTGTTTTGCCACCAGCCAGTTATAAACTAACATATACTACAAAACAAGGCCGAGGAGTATATACATTTTGCATGTGCCCAGGAGGCTATGTTGTAAACTCATCGAGTGAAAAGAACCATTTAGTAATTAATGGCATGAGCAATTACCATAGAGAGTCCCCTAATTCCAATAGTGCTATCATCGTAACAGTAACTCCAAAAGACTTTGGTACTTCTCCTTTAGATGGTGTAAAATTCCAAAAAAATTTAGAACAAAAAGCTTATGAACTAGGGCATGGTTCCATTCCATCTCAAAGATTAGAAGACTTTTATGAAAACCAAGTTACCAAAGAATTTACAACTATAAAACCCGTTCATAAAGGAGCTACTATGAAAGCCAATCTCCAAGAAATCCTTCCATCTTTTATCTGTGACTCTATCAAAGCAGCATTAGTAGAATTCGGTAAAAAAATAGAAGGATTTGACTCAAAAGATGCCATTCTATCCGCAGTAGAAAGTCGTTCTTCCTCTCCAGTTAGAATTGAAAGAAATGACTATGGTGAAACAAACATTGCTGGAATTTTTCCATGTGGCGAAGGTTCGGGATATTCAGGAGGCATTACCTCAAGTGCCATAGATGGAATAAAAGCAGCTGAATGGGTAGCTCAAAAAATAACAAAATAACTAGCATAAAAAGAATTAGAATATTACTATTTTAGAAAATGAAGAACCTAAGGATTTGACAATATTCACCTTTTCTTACAATAAAATTTATGTTAAAATGTTATAGAATAAAGAGGGATTACAATGGAAAACATAACAATTACATTTTCAAACGGAAAAACCAAAGAATATGAAAAAAATACAGATTTTTATACAATAAGCCTTGATTATCCTATGGAAAATAAAATCATCGCAGCCAAAGTAAACAACGAAATTTTCCCATTGGATACCAAAGCTACCAAAAGCGAAACCGTAGAGTTCATAGATGTAACATCCTTAGCTGGATATAAAGCATACCAATCAGGATTAAAATATTTATTTTTAGTGGCCGTATCAAAAATTTATCCAGATGCTGATGTTCATTTCCTTCACAGTGTTCCAAGAGGAATTCTAAGTGAAGTGAGAATGACTCATAATTTAACAAGTGATGACGTATCAAAAATAAAAGGTGCTATGGCAGATTTAGTAGAAAGAAAAGAACGAATTTACCGTTACAATATGGAAGTAAAAGATGCAAATAAATACTATTTACAAGTAAAAGAAGATGAAAAATCTAAAAATATTCAAAGTATCCCAAATGACGTAGTAACAATGTATCGATTAGAAAACAAATTAAATTATTTTTATACTATCATGCCTTATGATACAAGTGCAATGAACCGTTTTGAACTTGTCTTTTTAGGAAGAAATAGAATTGTCTTAGTTTGCCCAAATGTAACCAGCGGAGCAAACGTACCAGAATACGTTCATTACGAAAATATTGTTGCAAATTTTATGGCGTCTAAACAATGGTTAAGAAGAATGCAAGTTCCATACTTATCCCAAATGAACCAATTAGTAAGTGGATCCAAAGTAAAAGATTTTATCACATCAAATGAAATTTTATATACCGAAGATTTAATAAAAGCAAGCGATAAAATCATTTCCATGCGGGATGTTCGAATTGTCTTAATCGCTGGTCCTTCCTCTAGTGGAAAAACAACAACAATGAAACGACTAAGCGCCATTCTAAGAAGTAGAGGTTATGAACCAATTGGTTTATCTACAGATGACTTTTTTGTTGACCGTGATGAAACTCCAAAAAATGACTTAGGAGAAAAAGACTACGAATGCTTACAAGCAATAGATTTAGACTTATTTAATAAAACCTTACAAGATTTACTAAATGGAAAAGAAGTTGAATTACCAGAATATGACTTCGTAAATGGTGTAAAAGTTTTTGAAGGAAAAAAAGCAAAACTAAAAGACAACAGCTTATTACTAATAGAAGGACTTCATTGTTTAAATGATGATTTAATACCATACATTGACCAAAAATATAAATTCAAAATATATTTAAGCCCTTTCATTCCTCTAAATATTGATAGACATAACTACATATCTACATTAGATTTAAGATTGATTAGAAGAATTGTAAGAGATAATCGAACTCGTGGTAAAAAAGTAGACGAAACAATCAAAGAATGGCAACTAGTAAGGTCAGGGGAAGAAAGATATATATTCCCATACGTCTATCAAGCAGATATGATTATTAATACAGCCTTAGCTTATGAAGTTGGAGTACTAAAAGTATACGCTGAACCACTTCTATACTCCGTAGGAATAGACAGTGTATATTTTAATGAAGCACGTAGATTAATTTATTATTTACAAGTATTTTTACCAATACCAAGTGAATATGTTCCAAAAGATTCTGTATTAAGAGAATTTGTAGGATAGAAAGAAGGATTTAAATGATAAAAGTAGCAATTAATGGTTTTGGAAGAATTGGAAGACTAGCATTTCGCCAGATGATAACCGGCACAACCTTTGATGTTGTCGCAATTAACGATTTAACAAGTGCTGAGGATTTAGCATATTTATTAAAATATGATACCAATCACAGAAGATTTCATCCAGATTTAATAACGAGTGTGGACAACTACTTAGTTATCAACAATGTCAAAAAAATCCCAGTATACAAAGAAAGTGACCCAGCCTCCTTGCCATGGAAAGAATTAGGCGTAGATGTCGTATTAGAATGTACAGGACATTTTACAAAATATGAAGATGCATTAAAACATATTGAAGCGGGTGCCAAAAAAGTATTAATTTCCGCTCCTGGAAAAGGTGACATGAAAACAATCGTTTATGGAGTCAACGATAATACACTGGATGGTACAGAACAAATAGTATCTGCCGCATCTTGTACAACAAATTGTCTAGCTCCAGTTTTAAACGTTTTAGAAAATACCTTTGGAATTGAAAAAGGATTTATGAGTACAATTCATGCATATACAAATGATCAGGTTACACTAGATGTAGCTCATAAAAAAGGGTATACTTCAAGACGTGGTAGAGCTTGTGCTCAAAATATCGTGCCAACTTCTACAGGAGCTGCCAGTGCTATCGGTAAAGTAATTCCAAGTTTAGAAGGAAAAATGACTGGTATGGCTTATCGTGTTCCAGTAAGTGATGGTTCTATGATTGATTTAAGTATTGAACTTAAGAAAAATACAACAAAAGAAGAAATCAACAAGACTTTTGAACAAAATGTAAGCGAATGCTTGCAGGTAACAATGGACCCAATTGTTTCAAGTGATGTTATTGGTGTAAAAACGGGTGCATTAGTAGATGAGAGAATGACAGAAGTACTAGAAGTGGATGGAAAACAACTAGTAAAAGTTGTAGCTTGGTACGATAACGAATATGGTTATACAACCCAAATGATGAAAACGTTAGAAAGAATGTTTCAGTAGCATTCTTTTTTTCTTTAAAAAAACAAATAAGCTAAAACCTATTTGTTAATTTTTCATACTTTTTAACGACTCTTTTAATAGATACGGATATAGTTTGGTATTAAAATCCTTATCTTTACTTTCTACAAGTTTCTCTTTATCTTCATAACATAACATTGTCTTAGAATGAAGAGTATCGACAAGCAAATAATAAGTTTTTTCTTGATAAGTCGTTTTACTTACTACAATATACTCTTGTTCATCATCTAAAGTGATAACATCTTGAATATCAATGTTCATCGTGCCATACCCATAGTATCATCCATATTATTTTCTTTTAATTGCTTTAATTCTGATTGAATTTCTTTCAATTCTGCCTTTAATTTTTCGATTCCTAGTGCGTTACGAAACATTTTATATCCTTGAGCCAAGGAAGCAGAACCAAAAATAAGACTACCAGCACCGTAAAATAAAATTTGAGCCAAATCTTCATTATGAAAATAGCAATTATTACAAATAGATCCGTACATCACGGCCATCGTCAAACCAGCAGCAGTTGTAACACAACCGGTGATACTCATGTTTTTATTTTTTTGAATAAGCTCTTCACAACTTTTTTTTCTAACTTCTAAAATTTCATATCTTCTTTCCTCTTCTGTCATACAAACTCTCCTTTCAGTAAAATTTATTATATAAAAAAAAAGAATTGTCAAGAATTATTCATACTAGAATAATTGCTAATTTTTTAATTATTGGTTATAATATACATGAATGATAAGGGGATGTATTATGAAATTATGTTTACAAAATGTGAATGTTAGAAATAAAAGAGTAATCTTACGAGTAGATTATAATGTGCCGGTTCAAGACGGCGTAATATTAGACGATTCTAAAATAAAAGAAACCCTAGAAACAATTGGTTATTTATTAAGTGAGAATTGTAAAGTTATCATATTAAGTCATTTTGGAAAAATTAGAAATGAATATGACAAACAAAAATATTCCTTAAATATTGTTGCTGAAAGATTAAAAGAGTTACTAGGAAGAGAAGTATATTTTTCTAAAGAAAACTTTGGCGAGGCTGTAGTAGAACGCGTTAATGTTTTAAAACCAGGCGAAATACTAATGCTTGAAAACACAAGATTTATGGACCTTCCAAATAAATTAGAAAGCAAATGTGACCCACAACTATCCATGTTTTGGGCAAGCCTTGGCGAGGTATTCGTAAACGATGCTTTTGGTACAGCTCATCGTCGTCATGCATCGACTTATGGAATTTCCAATTATGTTGAGTCTTGTATCGGTTTCTTAATGCAAAAAGAAATAGGAATGCTAAATCGTTTAGTACTTCACCCAATTCATCCTTTTACAGTCATTATGGGTGGTGCAAAAATCGATGATAAAATTAAACTTATTGAAGCATTACTTCCTAAATGTGACCATTTATTATGTGGTGGTGGTATTGCTAACACTTGCTTAAGCGCTCTTGGTTTTAATACTGGAGAGTCACTAATATGTACAAATCCAGAAATCATTGAAAAAGTAAAACAAATGCTTTTAAAATATAAAGATAAAATTATGCTTCCACTAGATGCGATTGTTGGAAATACCTATGATAAAAATTATGTAAAGTATAAATTAATTCAAGATATAGACCAAAATGAAGTAATTCTAGATATTGGAACAAAGACACTTCAAAAATATAAATATGCAATTGATGCTTCAGAAACCATCTTTTTAAATGGAACGGTTGGTATGTATGAAAACGTAAAATTTGCCAACGGAACTAAAGAACTACTTACAATGCTAACAAATTCTAAAGCAATCATTGTAGCGGGTGGTGGAGATGCTGCCTCAAGCGTGCATAATTTTGGCTTTGGTAATAAGTTTACCTATATTTCAAGTGGTGGTGGAGCAACTCTTGAATACTTAGCAACAGGAAAATTAGTGGCATTAGAAGCAATAGAAGAGGAGGATTCGCAAATTGAAACCCTTGATATGTAATTTAAAAATGCACGGAAACTTCAAAGAGATGATGGCATATAAAAAGAAGTTAGATACATTACAAGAAGAAAATATTATAGTATGTCCATCATTCCCATTTTTAGTGTTAATGCATTCAAAATATTACCAAGTTTGTGCACAAGACATTTCTTGTTTTTCAGACGACTTTCATACCGGAAGTGTAAGAGCAAGTGCCTTAAAAAGTATCGATGTCAAGAGTACCCTAATTGGTCACAGCGAAACAAACGCTACATTTGAAATAAAAATCGCTAAGTTAAAACAAGCATTAAATCAAAATATGCATGTATATGTAATTCTAAGCGATACGAAAAAAGATTATGATTATCAATATACTTCAACGAGATTACTAAGCCAAATAAGAGGAATGTTATCCCAAGTGTTAAAAAGCCAATATGAAAATATTACTTTCATTTATGAACCAACATGGACAATTAATACAAAAGAAGCCGCAGACCTAAAAGATATAGAAAATATTCTTTATTTTATGAAATCAGAGTTAGAAAGAGATTATCATTATCATTTTCCGTTCTTTTATGGTGGAGGGTTAACCGAAAAAAATATTTTAGAATATTATCAAAACGAACATATTGATGGATTACTTCTTGGAAATTTTAGTTTTAATCCAGAAAATATCGTAAATTTTGTTAAAAATGTCAAAAATTCGACAACATTAGACAAAAGTATACACAACTAGACAATATCTTCTCTAGTATTTCGACGAATTCTTTGTTACTATAAAGATGCGTGTTGTATAGGAAGTACTAGAAAAGGGAGAGAAAAATGAAGACAAAAATTAACGCATTAGTAGTAGATGACAGTATGGAATTTACGAGTAGTGTAAAGGAGTATTTCAAAAACAACGCAGTAATCAAAATTGTTGATGTTGTAACAGATGGAGAAAAGGCAGTAGATTACATTAAAGAACATCAAGATAATATTGATGTAATCCTTATGGATTTAATTATTCCAGGAAAAGATGGATTACAAATATTAGAAGAACTAGAAGAATTAAAAATCAAAAAACATTTAATTATATTATCTAGTTATCGCAAAGATTACACAATTAGAATGACAAGTCGTTTTAACGTAGATTATTATATGTTAAAACCGATTAATTTAAGTTCTTTAGAAAATAGAATAAAAGAAGTGATGGAAGAAAATAAAAATGAATTATATGTAGAAAAACAAGTAAATCCAAAAATTCAATTACAAGTTACAGAATTACTACATAACTTAGGAGTGCCATCACAAATAAAAGGATACCAATATTTAAGAGAAGGAATATTGATGCTATACGAGTCAACTGGATTAATTGGAGGAATTACTAAAGAAGTATATCCTGAAATAGCATTAAGATATAACACAACACCATCTCGCGTAGAAAGAGCAATTAGACATGCTATTGAAGTGAGTTGGAATAGAGCTGATTATGAAATGATGAATAAAATATTTGGCCATAGTATCGATTATGATCGTGCAAAGCCAACAAATTCAGAGTTCATGGTAACATTATCAGATGCTTTAAGATTAAACCAAGTTGCTTTTAATTAAAAACAACCAACAAAATTTACCAAATCATCATAGAACCGTATGGTGATTTTTTTTGCAACAAAAAGAATAGCCTTATGGTTATTTTTCTTTTGATGTATCTTTTAGATTATTGATTTCTTCTTCTGATAAACCGGTTGCTTTTACAATTTTATCGATGTCAATATCTAATTTTAACATGTTTTTAGCAATCGTAAGTTTTTCTTCTTGCTTACCAGTATTATAGAAGTCCTGTTTTTCTGCTTCATGCATCTCTTCGATGTTATAGTAGTTAATAAATCTTGTATCTTTGGATAAATCTTCTGCTTTTTTAGCAAATGCCATGATATCACCATCCTTATACTTTTCTTTTAAATTAGAAATTGTATCTGGCTTATTCCCCATAAATTCCATGAACTTCCTAACTAATCACTTATAGTATACTGAGGATTATCAAAGTTTTCAATAACAAGATGAAAGGATGTATATAAACCATGTTCAATATGTCCTTCCTCATCGGTAGGTTTAAAAGTAAGAATAGGTCTTTTGGTATGATAATGATTAAAATTATCAACATTTACAATAAAGATAGACTGATATTCATTTTGACCAATGTTTGACTTCATATAACTATTTTTAAACACATAAGAAGCATTTTTCTCAAAAAGATTTGTACTATACTGACGGTTAGCTTCAATAATGATTTTGTTTTTGTGTTAATATCTCTTTTGGAAGTTCTCCACCAATAAATTCAGAAGTATTTAAAATATTGATTGTATATGAGTTAAATCCGCAAGAACCCCAACCATAAACTCTCTAGTTTCTTCGGACTCACCAAACTTTTAAAGGAAGCATCATTCATCGGATCAAAAAGAAATTCACTTGAAGATGTATTTTTTGCCATTTTGGCCTCCTTTCCACCAGCATTAAAACATAGAAAAAAGGGAGGGTCAAATGACCGATTTAGGTATTTTGGAGAGCTTTTTCTTGCAGATTTTCAAAATTAGTATACCAATTATATAAAATCTGCATATTGAGAACATACAAAAATATCAAATTAGGCAAAATTTTAAAAATTTTGTCAAACCCCTCGATTTCCATTTTTTTCTTAATTGTGGTACAATCATTACTGAAAAGGAATGATGCTTTATATGAAAAAAATATTGATGGTAGTATTAGATGGTTACGGTTGGAGTAACAACACATTAGGAAATGCTGTAAAAATGGCTCCCCCAAACAACTTTCTAGAACTTTGGAATAAGTATCCTCATACAACATTGGAAGCAAGCGAAGGAGCCGTAGGACTTGAGCCAGGCCAATTCGGTAATAGCGAAGTAGGACATATGACCATTGGAGCAGGTCGAAAAATATTACAAAGTATTACATTAATTAGAAATTTTTTAAAAAAAGAGCCAGAAACAAATGAACAATTTAATGAGATGTTAGAAGATTTAGAAAATGGAGCCAACCTTCATGTAATAGGTTTATTAAGTGATGGTAAAGTACATTCTAGTTTTGACCATTTTACAAGTTTAGTAGATGTTTTACAAAAAAATAATATTAAAAATGTATACTTTCATATAATAAGTGATGGTAGAGATACAGATACAAAATCATTATATACATATATTTCAGGATTAGAAGAAAAATTAAAGTCAGCTGGTCTTGGCGTGATTGCTTCTATCTGTGGAAGATATTATGCGATGGACCGCGATAAAAACTGGGACAGAACTAAAAAATATTATGATTTATTAGTTAGAGGAGAAGGAATTGTTGCGCCAAATATACCAACTATTATTCAAAAATGTTATGAAAAAGACATCACAGATGAATTTTTACCTCCAATAAAAACAAAAGAATTTGAGAGTATTAAAGATGGTGATGTTGTTCTATGGATGAACTATCGAACAGACCGTGCCAAACAAATTGTTGGGACATTTGTTCAACCAAATTTTGAGGATTTTACAATTGTGCCAATGCCAAATTTAAAAGTATATTCTTTCCTACCAATAGACCCTAAAGTAAAAACAAGAAATTTCTTGGTAAGAGACACAATTAATAATCCGTTGGGTGTATATTTATCACAACTTGGATTAACTCAGGCACGAGTTGCCGAGACAGAAAAATATGCTCATGTTACATACTTTTTTGACGGAGAAAGCAATGCTTCATTAGAAGGATGTCAAAAATTTTTAATTCCATCGCCCAAAGTAGCAACTTATGATTTAAAACCAGAGATGAGTGCAGTAGAAGTAACAAAAAAAGCTGTTCAATGTATGGAAAAAGATTATGATTTTATCTTTATGAACTATGCTAATCCAGATATGGTAGGACACACAGGGAATCTAGAAGCCACGATGAAAGCAATCATAACAGTAGACCTTTGCTTAAAAACAATTTATGAAAAGGCCGAAGAAAACTTTTATACAATGGTAATATTAGCCGATCATGGTAATGCAGACCAAATGTTGGATGAAGAAGGCAATCCAGTAACAACACACACTACAAGTTTAGTACCATTTATCATTACAGATACAAAAGTAAAATTAAAAAATAAAGGTAGCTTAGTAAATGTTGCTCCAACTGTGTTAGACTATATGGATATTGCTTTACCAAAAGAAATGAAAGATACACCGAGTTTACTAGAAAAATAATAATAAGCCACAAGCAACAAATAGCTGACAAAAGACGACATAATTTGTCAGCTATTATTTTGGAAAAACTTATTGTACAATGAAACAAGAAAGTAGGTTGTACAATATGGAAAAAGAAGGAAAAGAAAGACCTCAGAAAGGAGGAAAAAAACTAACTAAAAAACAATTACAAATATTAGGAGTGGTTCTAGTTGTAATTGTATGTGTCATAGGTGTAAGTTATGCTTATTGGAGACTCACTCTAACGCAAACCGGAACAAATACTATTGCAAGTAGCTGCTTAGAGGTATCAATAACGAAAGAAGAAAATCCCATTAATTTACAAAAAGCATATCCTATAACTGATGAAGAAGGACTTAGTCTTACACCATATACATTCACAATTACAAATACGTGTAGTGATTATGCAACATACGAAGTAAATTTAGAAATACTAAATACAACAACATTAAGTGAAGAATATGTAAAAGTAGCATTAAATGAAGATATGCAGGGATTAGTGTCAAACCATCAAACAGTAGAAAAAACATTAGAAGATGCAGCTTGCAAGTTAAAAATAATTGTGCTATCATGTATATGAATGAAGGAGACTTCATAAAATAAAAAAGGAACACTTAATTAGCCATGTTGAGTGTTGCCTATAAATAGTGCCCACCTAAATCATTGCTGAGTTAGGTGGATTTCTTTTATATTAAAGCTATAAAAAGCAATAATAATAAAAGGAAAATGATAATAATTAAAGAAGTGATTAATAAATCTTTCTTTCTCATATTATCGCCTCCCTCCACAAAGAAGATTGGCACCACCCAACTTATTAAGTGTTCGTTCGCATTATAACAAGAAGCTACACAAAAAACAATAGAAAAAATGAAAATGTAGCCAAAAAGTTACAAAAAATTGAGTATAGGAAAGTTGAAAAAAGAAGATAATTATGATATCATGAATACAGATGAAGGAAACTTCATAAAATAAAAAAAGGAACACTTAATTATGCTATGTTGAGTGTTGCCTAAGAATTATTTTTAGACTCCACCTAAATCATTGCTGAGTTAGGTGGATTTCTTTTATATTAAAGCTATAAAAAGCAATAATAATAAAAAGAAAATGATAATAATTAAAGAAGTGATTAATAAATCTTTCTTTCTCATATTATCGCCTC
>DVGF01000039.1 GCA_018712835.1 Candidatus Ventrenecus stercoripullorum | reverse complement strand
TTTTTTCTTCATATGAATATCTATATGTTTTATTTACTTTTTCAGCCATAAGAAATACACCTCCTTTCGGAGGTGTATTCTATCATAAATTAGACTTTTTTTGTATGTCTACCCTAAGGGGTGCATTTCATAGAATAGACTTTTTATTTTTGTGCTTTTAATTCAGTTTCATAAAGTTTTTTATAAGCAGGACAGTTTTTTAGAAGTGTTTGATGTGTTCCTTTCGCTAAAACTTGACCGTCTTCAATAAAATAAATCGTATCACAGTTCACTATTGTTGACAAACGATGGGCAATCATTAAAATAGTATAATCTTTTTGAAGATTAGAAATAGCCTCCTCTATTTTACTTTGCGTTTCATTATCTAAAGCACTAGTTGCTTCATCAAATAAAATAATTTCTGTTTTTTGAACAAAAGCTCGAGCAATTGCAAGTCTTTGTTTTTGACCACCAGATAAAGTCACACCCGACTCCCCAACAACAGTATCATATTTTTCTGGAAGAGTTTCAATAAAATCATCTAAACACGCTAATTTACAAGCACGACGCATTTCTTTGTCCGTTAAATCACTTTTTACCAATCGCAAATTATCACGAATTGACATATTAAAAATATAAGGATTTTGAGAAATAATGGTAATATTATTTCGAATAGAATTTTCATCGAGTTCATTAATGTCTATACCATCTAACAATATCTTTCCTTGTGTTACCGGATACAACTTACAAAGAAGAGAGAAAATTGTACTCTTTCCAGCCCCACTTTTTCCAACAAAAGCAACTGTATGATTAGCCGGCACTTGAAAAGACAAATGATTTAAAATTTGATTTTTGCCATCATAACTAAAACATACATCTTGGAATTCAAAATCTCCATGAACTTTTGCTAAATGTTTCTTACCAAACGTTTCCTTAGAAAACTCTGTCGTATCAAGAAGAGAAAACACACGATTAGCAGAAACATTAAACATTTTTACTTCACTTAATAAGTCTCCTATTTTTTGCATTAAATTTGACATAATATTTGTACGATAAGAAAATAATACAACTGCCGTAGCAAGATTGATCATTCCGATCTGTACTAAATACACAAGCAAAATCACTAATAAAAACATTGCCAATGCTCGCACGCATTCAATAACAGCCGTATAATGAATTTCTGTATTTCTAGAGTCAAAAGTTTGATTTGATACTTCAGTAATACTCTTATCAATCTCTTTCATAAAAGAATCTCTAGCATTTAACATTTTAATATCGCGAACACCTCTTACAAGTTCTCCTGTAAGTCCAATATTTTTTTCATTTGCTTTTCGTAAATTTTGTTCTTTTTTGCTTAATACTTCCACTTCTCTTAAATAAAGATACGTAATAATTAAAGACGCTAAAAGATAAAACAAAAAGACAATTGGATTAATAATCAAAACAGCAACTAATACTCCAATATTAGTAAGAATTCCTGTAAGTTGACCAACTCCTTTAGTAAAAACATGAGAAAGTTCACTACAATCATGATTAAGTCGTTCAATAAAAACACCACTAGAATGTTTATCAATATTCGAAACTGTGATTTTTAATATTTCTTGACTGACTTTCATTTGTAGTTTTTGAAACGAACCTCGAAAAAATATTTGTGTATTCTTTCTGATGATCACCATACGAATAGCCCCTAAAATATCAAATAGAAAAACGACTAACGTTGCCCACAAAAGAGACTCAAACACTCCAGAGGTCATATAAGTTAATTGTCTTGCTGTAAAAATAGGATAAATTACATTTATAAAGATAAAGAAAAAAGATGCCACCATAAAAACAATCATATTTTTCTTATACTCTTTACCAAAACTATAAACTCTTTTTAAATTATTCCATGTTTCTTTCATTTTACTCACCACCTTTTAATAATTTTTGAATCACGTTACGAATCAAAGAAACAATTTCATCTTCTGTAACTACAATACTACCATTACATATCTGGGACGCAAGCCCATGAGTATAAAAACGAACATCACGATATAACTCTTCGGCCTCAGAAATAGAAATATGATATATCTTAGTCATAGCCTCTATTGTCGGCTGATTTCTTTTTGTATCTAAAACTTCCCTTATAGTTCTTTTACCAGGAAATTCGCTTAAAAACATGGCAAAGAAAAGATTTGGAAATTTTAAAGCATATAAAGCATACGCAGTACTAATTGTAAATAAATAGTCATCCTCACGTACATACTCATGAATAAATAATTCATAATTTTTTCGTAAATACCCTTTTAAATCAATTTTAAATTCTTCCATATTTTTATAATGGCGAAATAAAGGCTGTGTTGAGCACCCAATAAATTTACATAAATCACGTGCATTTAATGCCCAAATCCCCTTTTCCTTAATAAACATAACTCCTTTTTCTAAGAAATTTTCTTTACTAAATTTTTCTACTCTTGCCATAAACTCACCCCCTTGAAAAATAACATTTGTTATTTAATTATATCAAAAAAAGAAATTTTGTCAACTATTGAAAAAAAGGCTAAAAAAGGATACATCTGAAGTAATAATCAGATGCCTATCCATTTATTATGATAAAAGACATATGAATTTCGGATGTATCGCGAATGTTATTATAGAAAACTTTTGATTTGCAACCAATAGAAAATAGCAATGAATTTAAAATTGCTATTTTTAAAACTTAATATTCTGTATAGATATCAATTTTTCATTTTCAAAATTTAATTGAAATAATTCTGGAACATCCCAATCGCCATCAAATACCTTTTTTCCTTGAAAATAAAGTTCTACCAATTTTGTTTTATCATTGTATTTGACATCACACCATTCTTTCAACATTACACTAATAGCCGTTCCATGAGAAACAATAGCAATATTTTTCCCTGAATATTTTTGAAGAATATCTAACAAAGCGTCTTTCATACGTTTGCTAGTTTCATTTAAAGACTCTCCCATTGCTATCTTATAGTTCCAATCTTTAAATTGCCTTTCATAAAAATCACTGGGTAAATCTTTGATTGTCTGCACTCCAAATTTCCGCTCCCCAAATCTTTCATCCACATTTAAAGGAATACGATTTTTTAAAGAAATATATTTTGCTGTTGACATCGCTCTCACATAGTGGGAAGAATAAAGTACATCAATATCACAAAGTAAAGAAATTTCACTCATCTTTCTAGCTCGCTCTTCTCCCTCGACACACAAAATATTTTTTTCATTACGGAGTTGTTCTGTATCACTAGCATCATAAGTTCCTAAAAATTCACGAAATGGCATAGAATGCCTTATTAAATAAACAGTTGTCATTACATTTTCATCCTCTCATACATGCATTGCATGATCCATAGTAAATTCTTGCGTTCGTTCTAAACTTCTTAAATATTCTTTTAAAACTACTTTCATTTAAAGTATAACACAATTAAAACCATATTCTCCAAAAAACAATACCTGAACTTGTAAAATTGTACATTTTATGCTATGATGTATACATATGAAGTTACTTCATAAAATAAAAAAGGATACATCTGAAGTGCCTATCAGATGCTTTCCCATTAGTTATGGTAAAAGGCACCCGATTCAACGCAAGTTGATAAGGCGCCTTTTATTTATATCTTATTGAAAGATAATAATAAATAACAGTAAGAAAATTACTGCTATTAGGAGATAAATTATACAAAAACAGTTTCTTTCACTTTTTCGCATAACTATCACCACCCTTCTTGTTCTTTTATAGGAAAGAAGGGAAAGGCACCTGAATTTCAGATGTATCGATTATTACTATAACAAACATTCTTATCTAAAACAAGCGAACAAACACAAGTTTTGTTCTTTTTTTAGAAAGAAAAAAGGAACCATCAACAGTTCCTTATAAAATATTCTTAAGTACAATGGTCTTTGTTCTAGACATTTCATGAAGTGTTGACATAACTCCTTCATTTCCGATACCAGAATGTTTCCAACCACCAAATGGCATTTCAAATGGTCTAAAGAAAGAAGCACCATTAATGACCATGCCACCACATTCCATTCTCTCAGCAACATAGTAACATGTCTTTTGATTTTCTGAAATAACACAACCACATAATCCATAACTAGATTGATTAGCAATTGCAATTGCCTCATCAATGTCTTCATATTCAATGATTGGAATGACTGGTCCAAATATTTCCATGTCTTTTGCAACTTCCATATCCTTTGTTACATCTACTAAAATTGTTGGTTCATAGAAAGCGCCTTTTCTTCTACCACCAAAGACAACTTTCGCACCAGCAGCTACGGTTTCATTCACTTGAGATTCGACTCTTTTCGCTGCATCCTCACTAATCAAACAACCAATGCGTGCTTCAGGTTTACTTGGCATCATAACAGGCATTTCTTTTAAAGCCTCAGTCAATTTTTCCACAAACGCATCCTTTACGTCTTTATGAACTAAAAATCTTTTACTTGCACAGCAAACTTGACCAGTATTGTATAATCTTCCCCAAATTGTTTCTTTCACTGCTAAATCAATATCACCATCTTTATGTAAGATGAACGCATCGTTTCCTCCAAGCTCTAGAGTAACATGTGTAATATTTTTAGCACATTTTGCCATCGTTTCAGCTCCGGCAATCGTTGAACCTGTAAGAGTAACTAAATTAACACCAGGATTTTCAGCAAGTGTTTGAACTGCAAATCCACCGTTACCATTAATTAAATTAATCACACCTCCAGGAATTCCTGCTTCTAGAAGTAACTCTACATATTTTGTAAGAGTAAGTGGATTATGAGCAGATGGTTTTAAAATCACTGCATTTCCCATCAAAAGTGCTGGTGGCACCTTTTGACAGAACAAATCACTTGGAAAATTAAACGGAATAACAGCAACGACAACACCTAAAGGTTCTTGAACAGTATATTGTATTGTTTTTTCTTGTCCCTTTTCATGTCCTGCCGGAATTACAGTTCCATACTCATGCTTTGCTCTTTCACAGAAAGCAGGTACACCAATAGATACATTAGCAATTTCTCCAACTGCTTCCGTAATTGGTTTTCCAGTTTCATCAGATAAAAGTTTTGCTAATTCATCTTTATCTCTTTCTACTAACGAAACAAACTTCATAAGTCTTTCTGCTCTTTCCCAAACAGGAAGCTTTCTCCATTCCTTTTGAGCAACTTTTGCAGATGCCACTGCTCTATCACAATCCTCTTTGGTAGATTCTGGAACAGTATCAATTACTTCATTCGTAGCTGGGTTCGTGATGGTAATTGTTTTACCATCACTTGCATCACACCAACTAGCCCCGATTAAATTCTTTGCCATAGCCTATTCTCCAAATCCTGTATAAGATAAAGATAATCCACCAACAGTATTTGATGAATGATCTCCTGTACCATATTCACCAAACGTAAATACCATTAAGAATTCTTTTTCAGGAATTGCCTTTTTCACTTCTGGATAAATTTTATCTTCAATTTGTGATAACGCAAGTCCTAAACGACGTCCACCACAATGTACTAAGAAATAACTTTGTGGATTTGTTTCCATAAGCTCATTTACTTTTGCAACAGTTTCTTCATTTGCTTTTAAAATACCTTCTGGTGTATTAGATAATTGAATAACAGCAGTATTTACTGCTAAATCAGCACCAATATTCATAGAATAATCATCATTACCAAACATTGGATGACGAACAGCTACCACTTTACCAATGGGGTCTTTTACACCTAATGGAGCACAGATAGTTTCAGTAAGCAAATTATTACCTTTTAAAGATTCAACGTCTTTACCAGTCCATTCAGCATATTTCTTTAAAGCTGGTTCATGGTCAATTTCTACTAAAGTTCTAGAACCACTAATCTTTGTAATAAGACCAGCATTTTCAGTCTCATGATAAGCACCAGTATAAATATTTTTCATTTCACTATCTGTATAGAAAATAGCAATTGCAACACCGTCACTGAAAGATGTACCATCACATAAAATACTCCATTTTCCTTCTACAGTATTATCAGCTGCAGAACCACCAAATACTGGAATATTTCCAATGACATCTTGAATACCTTTTAAATACTCTTCCTCATTAGCAGGAGATGCAGTCATAAAGAAGAAATCTGGTTCTTTATCTTCACCTTTTCTCTTAGCAAGTGCTTCTTTTGCTACACGAGCACCAATTTCTCTTGGACTTTCTTCTGTTTTTTCACTACCAGCACTAACAACTTCACAGTCTCCACCAAATAACATCATTCCAGAATATCCAGTTTCTTTATTTAAATATCCATCTTGTGTACAAAGTGCTGCTGAAGAAGTACAACCAATAATAGGAGTATCTCCTAACACACTTTTTGCACCTTCCATTAATTTTTGTTGATCTTGAACACAACTTGTAAAGAACAAACCTACTTGAGGATTCTCTACCACATTTGCCATTTTAGCAGTTTCAACACCTGATTCAAATGCATCTACATTTTCACTATAACCAACTTTTGTTTTTAACATATACATCCACCTTCCTTAATATGCTCTTTCCATGAGCATGATAATATCTTCTTTGGTTACTTCTCTTGGGTTTCCCCCAGTACAAGGATCTCGTAAGGCCTTCTCAGCCATCACTTCAAAATCCTCTTTTTTAACACCAAGCTCATTCAAATGTTGTGGTACACCGAGTCTTGTTTCCAAGTCTCTAACAGCATTTACGACTAACGAAACGCATACTTCATCGCTTCTCTCATCAACATGTAGTCCAAACGCCTTAGCCATATCGCGAAACCGACTCTTCACTACCTCACCGTTCCATTCTAGAACGTACGGTAAAAATAGAGAACAAGCTATCCCGTGTGCTACATCATAAGTTGCCCCTAACTGATGAGCCATTGAGTGTACGATTCCAAGTCCAACATTGGAAAATCCCATACCAGCAATATACTGACTAAGTCCCATCATATCCATGGCTTCTCTGTCTTTATCGACTGCCGAAACTAAGTTACGATAAGTAAGTTCCATACTTTTTAAATGAAACATATCTGTCATTTCCCAATGAGCTTTAGTGATGTACCCTTCCATTGCATGAGTTAAAGCATCAAGTCCTGTTGCCGCAGCTGTCATTCTTGGCATACCACTCATAAGTTCCGTATCAATAATTGACACAATTGGAATGTCATTAGGATCGACACAAACTCTTTTCACGACATTTTCTTCATCAGTAATGACATAATTAATCGTTACTTCTGCAGCAGTACCAGCGGTAGTAGGTAAAGCAATAATCGGTAAACTTTTATTCTTCGTATCTGCAGTACCTTCTAGAGAATTGATATCATAAAATTCTGGATTATTAATCACAATACCAATACATTTCGCTGTATCAATGACACTTCCACCACCAACAGCCACAATAGCGTCAGCTCCTGTCTTTTTGCAGGCATCTATTCCATCATGACAATTTTTAATGGTGGGATTAGGTTTGACTTTATCAAAGACTTCAAAAGAAATATTACCTTCTTTTAAAGCATCAATTACCTTCGATGCCACATCACACTTCATCAGTGTCTCATCTGTTACAACTAAAATCTTCTTAAACTGTCTTTTTTGAATTTCTGGAACTAGATGTTCTCTAGCATTCCACCCAAAATAAGAAGTTTCATTCAAAATGATTCTGTTTGCCAATTTTCTTCCTCCATTCTCTATTCTCATTGTAACATCAATTTTTTAAAATAGTGTAAATTTTTACAGATGTATGTCAAAAATATGTAAAAAATAATGCTTTTTAAAAATGTATAATTTACAGAAACAAAGTTATAGCAGAATACAAAAAGTAACAATTATGACTATAGAAATGAAAGTCAATAAAACCATAATAAAAACATTGCCTAGAAGAATACAGACTCTCTATACTTTTTTCATGATTTAAAAACAAAAAAAGCATTTCTTTTAATCTTCTTGCGAATTTCCATTTTTATTTTCTTTGGTAAATAACTAACTACTCTATCATTTTTAATTTATAATGAATTCCAAGAAAAGGTAAACAAAGAACTTTCCGGAAAACCAACTCGATTATTATGAATTTTATAATATTCACTCATAGTAAACATTTTCTTTTCTAAAAAAGTATGGTGAAAGGGTGAGTACGTATACTCCCCATCCATACTGTATATTTAGGTTAAAACCAAAGACAAATCTTGGCCTTATTCACTCTCAAAAATACCCTTAAGCATTTTCACTCATCAT
>DVGF01000038.1 GCA_018712835.1 Candidatus Ventrenecus stercoripullorum | reverse complement strand
TTTTTTCTTCATATGAATATCTATATGTTTTATTTACTTTTTCAGCCATAAGAAATACACCTCCTTTCGGAGGTGTATTCTATCATAAATTAGACTTTTTTTGTATGTCTACCCTAAGGGGTGCATTTCATTATTTGATAGATTTTTTTTGACTTTTATTATAGAAAGTCCCCTATTCTTTCATAGATTTTTTATAATCATTCAGCATTTCATTGCTTTTTTTTTCGATACCTTGTATAATTTTTTTATAAGGAGATTAGACACATGGAAAAATTAAAGAATATATTTTTAGAAAATAAAAAAGCGTTTTTGTATGGAGGAATTGGGCTTTTAAGTCTTATTATTTTAATTATTGTGATTATTATCTTAGTGAATGTTTTTCGAAGATATGGTCCTAGTCAAGTAGAAAGTATGATGGTCGAGGCTGCAAAAGAATATTTGAGTGAACATAGAGAAATGACTCCGACTGCAGAAAGTGGTCCTGTTACGATTGAAGTAAATACTTTAGTAGAAGGAAAATATTTAAAAGATTTGAGTAAATTAAGTACTGAAGAAGGTTGTACTGGAAATATAAAAGTGGTTTTTAATAATAATACGTTACGTTATATTCCAGAACTTGTTTGTACGAATTATGAAACTTATTCAATAAGTGAAACGATTTTAAGTCGTGAAACGATTGTAACAGATGGAAATGGTTTGTATGAAATGAATGATTATTATACTTACCGAGGAGAATACGTTAATAATTATGTGAATTTTGTAAATTATTCTTGGAGAATTTTAAAGTTTAATGATGAAATGATGTATTTAATTTTATCAGATACTTTAAATGGTGATGAAATGTATGTCTTTGATGATCGGTTTAATGAGTCTATTAATAATTATCGTGGAAAGAATGATTTTGCTAATAGTCGTGTATATTTAACTTTACAAGGTTTTTATGATGGATATTTTGCAAATCATCATGCTTATTTAAATACGATGGATGCTTGTGTTCATACAAGAAGTGAACAAGACCAAGATAAAACGGGAGCAATTGAGTGTTACTCAACGTTTAAAACCCCTATTTCTTTACTTAGTGTTTATGATTATATGAATGCTTCTTTAGACCCAATGTGTTTAATTGCAACTAGTCGAAATTGTTCTAATTATAATTATTTATCTACTACTAAAAATAGATGGTGGCTTATGAATGGAACAAATGAAAATACTTATCAAGTTTATGCATCGAACTCTACAGGTGCGATTGCTTTAGACTCTGCAAGTAGTCGAAAAGATTTAAGAATTGTTATTGCTATTCCAAGTGAAGCAATTTATCAAGATGGTATTGGTACTTCTAGTGATCCATTTACCTTTTATGAATATTAATTTCAATTTATTTAAACGAAAAAAAATCAGGATTGTATGATAATTCCTGGTTTTTCTTTTTCTGCTTCAAACCATTTTTGAGTAATCATAACATTACTACTTAATGGAGATGGATTTGGCATTTCTAACTGGGCAAGTATTGGAATACGGAAAGCTGTTCCGAATACTAGGGCAATTCCTTTACGAAGACCTTTTAATTGATTTAGTTCTTCTCTTGCACTGGATGAAACAATAGATTCAATCATTGTATAATCTTCTGGGTGGAAGATACGGAAAATCAAGAAGTTTGAACATTGAGATAAGGCTGTTCTTGATAATTCGCTTGGTCTTTGGGTAATTAAACCTAAAATGATACCATATTTTCTACCCTCTTTTGTAATCCGGTCAAAGATGTTGTATCCAAGGACATCAATATCACGGTCGTTATTTACGTAACGATGGGCTTCTTCTAGGATAATGTTAATTGGAAAAGACCCTCTATCTTGTAGTCCAGTTGCATAGTTAAAGAATAATTTTGAATATAGTTTTGTTAAGATTTTTGCAAATCTATCCTCTAAACTATCAAGGGTTACGTTGACTATTTGAGCATTTTCGCCATTTGGCATTTTAAATAGTCCTTCAATATAATCTTTTTTGCTTATTGCTCCATCGTATTCGAAAAACATTTTATTTGGGCTATTGATAATATGATGTAAATGGATTTTTAAGGAATTTGCTTTGTCATAGGCAGTTTCACTATTAAAGACTCCTTCACTTAGTAAGGCAAATTCTAAAGCGTCATAGAGGTCTTCTAAGGTATATACTAAGTTTGGTATCATAGCAAATTCTTGTAAGTTTTTCTTTTTAAATTTACTTAAGAAATCAATTACTTGAGAAATTGCATTAATTTTTCCTTGGTTATCGATGTTTAAGCATTGTCTTATGGTTCTCACGTATCCCGGTTCTCTAATTTCACTCGACTCATTTAAGTCTGGGGTATTGTATTTATTTAAAATACTTAATATTTGGTCACGAATTTGCGATGAGTTTTTACCACTTGATAGAACGTCTAGTAAGCAAGATGCTATAATATCGTTTTTGTATTCGATAGAAACAGGGTCATCGCTTTTAAAGATTTGAACGTATTGTAATGTTTTCTCTAAAATAGGAATAAGTCCTGGATCTTCCACATTTAATAGAATTGCTAAGTCATCTGCATCTAGAAAATATGGCGGGATGGAAATAACATTGGATACACTATCTCTTTCGTTACGAAAGTTTTTAAAGTGTAAGCCTGGAATTTGGTCTAAATTATGGAAAGCTTGATTGTATTCTCCATAAGCATCAAATAAAATAATGTGAGCATTGATTGGAGGTTTTTCGTTGTAATAGAAAATATTTTGTAATACTCTTGCAACACCACAAGATTTACCAGCTCCAGAGTTTCCGATGATGGCAAAATGGTTGGAGAAAAAGTCATTTAAGTCCCCTGTTATTTTGAAGTTTTCGTAAAGGGTTGAGTTTCCAATTAACATGACTTGAGGGTCTTTGATGTTTTGACTTCCAATGAATGTTACTAATTCTTCACCAGATACGACTCTTGGAGGATTTACTAGGGCTGGCTGACGATAAATACCAGCGATAAAGTCTCCATTAACAATTTCTCCGATTAACATAATTTCAAAGTTTTCTTTTGTTACATCGGTAATACGTCCGATAATTTTACGATTGTTTTCTTCAAATGTTACATGGATATCTTTAATGTGTAAGGGAACTGTCCCTGATATATTTTCAACGATTACTTTGTTATCTCGTATATTTATTACTTTTCCAAACATGGTAAACACCTCTTTATTCTACTTTTTTATTATACCCTATTTTTTAGTTTGATACAATGAAAAAAAGTTCAGTAGCATATACGCTATAATAAAGCATATTTCTCATTGTATCTATATTTTCTAACATTAGATATCTGGTGAAAAATAAAACTTTCTTATGCTTGTTGAACTTTTTTTGGCTGTAGTACTTTTTTCAATTTTATTTATTCCATGTACTTTTATTTTATCTTTCGTTAGGTAATAAACTGTTTAAAATACTTGCGATTTCTTCAAATGAAGAAATTCCATATATATAATCCGGGCTTCTATGCCATATTTCTTGACCGTTTTCATACTGTATTATTTCCCAAGCTGAACCATCGGATGCTTCTACTTTATTTTTATTTTCTTTTGCTAATGTTACTTGATCTAATAATCTCTTATACATTTCTTCTGTTATTTTGCATTTTGTTTCTTGATCTTGATCTTTAGCGTTATAAAAGAGTTTTATATCAACGCTTAAATCAGTATAAATGGTCCATTCAATATTGGTCCACTCTTTTGGGCCTATTATACTCCAATTAATGTGTTTTACAGCTAATGATATATCTTTCATAATTATCTTTCTCACTTTCTTGTCTTAATTTCATTATACTAAACTATCATAGTTTTTCAACATTTTTTTCCTTTTAATTTATGTTTAAAAAAAAGAAGGTTAACCCCTCTTTATTAGAATAAAATTCCACCTAGAATAATTGCAAGTAAGATGTATAATACTAGAATAATAAATGCTCCATTTAAGAAGCTATTGTTACCACATTCGTTACCACAATCTACTGGCTTTTTGCAACAACTCATAAGGCACCTCCTAACTTAAAGACTAAATGAATGCTCCTACAATTAAAATTAATAAAATGAATAATACTAATATGATTGCAGGTCCAAGTCCATTTTCATGACAGCAGTTCATAAAACTCCCTCCTTTTATTTGTCTTTTCATTTATAGTTTATGGATAATTTCTAGAATTGTGCATAGGTGTGTTTTTTCTGCTCTTTTTTGCCTTTCTAAAGCGTTTTCTTACTTAAAAAACTTGTAATGCCTTTGGGGGTTTGATATAATTAACTTGGTTGAAATGATAGGAGAATGTGTATGAATAAAACAAAAAAAATAATTGCAATAGGTGCTTGTGCCCTACTACTTACTGGTTGTGGTAAGACTGTTCCAACACTAAGTGATGGCAGTCAAGCTGTAGTTAATTTTAATGAAGGAACGGAAGGAATTTCTGCGAATGAGTTGTATGAAAAGATGAAAGAATCTTATGCATTGGACTCTTTGATTACACTTATTGATACGAAAATATTAGAACAGAAATATCCAGATGATTTAGAAAGTGCAAGAGAAAGTGCTGAGAATACTGCTAATTCTATGAAAGAAACTTATGGAGAAGAACAAATTACTTATTATTATGGTTCTGTAGATAATTATATTGATACGTTATATTTAAGTAATTTACGGAATAAAGCTGTTACAGATTATGCGAAATCATTGCTTAGTGATGATGAAAAAGAGTCTTACTATGAAAAGAATGTTTATGGAGATGTTACAGTAGACCATATCTTAATTACAACTGGTGTTACAGATGATATGACAGATGAAGAAAAGACAGAGAAAGAAAATGAAGCAAAAGAAAAAGCAAATAGTATTATTGAAGAGTTAAATAATGCAGATGATAAGCTTGCTACTTTTAAGGATTTGGCTGCTCAATATTCTGAAGATGACGCGACAAAGGATAATGGTGGTAGCCTAGGAGCTATTAATACTGGAACGTTATCTAGTGAATATGATGAGTTATTAGAGGCTGCTAGAAATTTAAAAGATGGCGAATACTCTACTTCTGTAATTACTACAGAACTTGGATATCATATTATTTATCGTGAGTCTTCTTCTGAAAAGCCTTCTTATGAAGACGCTTTAGCAGATATTGAAGAAGCTCTTGCTGAAGAAAAATTAAATGAAGACGCGACTATTCAAATTACTGCGTTAGATGAAATGAGAAAAGAATACGGTATGGATATTACTGATACTGATATTAAAGAACAATATTCTAACTACATTGCAAATCAAATTGCAAATGCTAGAAGTAACAATGCCTAAAAGCTCAGAAAGAGCTTTTTTTAATTTTTCAAAAAGCGAGTTTTGGATTACTCGCTTTTTATCTCTCTGGTTGCTACGGTGGTTATCCCCTCGCCTGTATTTGGATGGAAGAAAGAATATGTATAATCTATTAAATAAAGGGTTATGAATACGACGCAAAAGATTATTTGTGGTTTCTTTGAAAGTTTTTGCCATAAGTTTCTTAGCTTAGGCTCTAGTATATAAATTACGACTAATCCTAATAATCCAAAGAAAATTAAGCTTGGTATCCATATTTTCCCGGCGATATTCAGTGGCAAATGACTGTAATCCCACCAACTCATGTTTTTCACAAGTTCTAAATAGCAGGCAGTAAAGTACTCTAGTATTCCACAAAGAAGTAAGCTTACTAAGAAAACTAAACTTGGTTTCTTTTTAAAGAATTTACATACGAGGACTATTAAGACTCCACCTTTTCCATAAATCGGTAACCATGGTCCAAATAAGGTACCACGATTAATAAATCTTCCTGATTGTATAAAGGCCACGATGACTTCGATGATATATCCTAAGAAAGAAAATATAAAAAATAAGAAAATATAAAACATTATTTCTTTAATAATTTTACTTCTACTCCACTTCATAAAATCACAAAAATCCTTTTTCTTCCTTTCTTTAACTATATCATACACTATTTTCTGGATTTTTCAATTTATTTTATATTACAATTTTTTAATATTTCTCTATAATTTTGCTTTTCTTTGAAAAAAGCACTTGAAACTCCCCTTTTATTTTGTTATAATTTTCTTGTTCTTATGGCGAGATAGCTCAGTTGGCTAGAGCACGCGGTTCATACCCGCGGCGTCGAGGGTTCGAATCCCCCTCTCGCTACCAAGATTGATTATTAACTAGACAGCAGTGTCTAGTTTTTATTTAAAAATAATAACTAGTACTTCGTATGATAAACTAGAACTAAACTAAAAGTTTATTAAAATAAACTAACTGTCGGTTGAGATTATTAAAAAGGAATATTACAATAGAATTAGCAAAGGAGGAAGTTAGATGTCAAATAAAAGTATTGGAGAGATGATTAGCTCTTTAAGAAAAGAAAAAGGAATGACACAAAATGATTTAGCAGAAAAAATGAATGTAACTGACAAAGCTGTATCAAAATGGGAAAGAAATCTTTCGTGTCCTGATATTAATTCTATTCCAAAATTAGCAGAGATATTAGGGACATCAGTAGAAGATTTATTAAATGCTCAAGTTAAAAAACAGACCAATAAAATTGATGATATTGTTAATATTTCATTGATTGGTGTTGGGCTAGCAATGGGCATTTGTATCATAGTTTCGTCTATTTTGAACCAAATGGATACGAATAACGCAGTAATTATGTTAGGAATAGGAATGAGTTGTTTAGCAATTTATTTACTTAAAAATAAAGATAATAAGTAATAATAAACTAGAGATAGATTTTTAAAATTTATCCCTATTTTTTAATAGAAATGCTATAATTATTTTAATAAGTGTAAGTAAGGAATATTTTTATCCTTGCTTTGTTGAAATTCCTAAAATAAATGCGATAATAAGCATATAGGAATAATAAGTTGTATGGAGGATTTATGAATAAAGGTAAAACTGGAATATTGATGATAATATTAGGAAATATTTTGTATTTAGCTTATATTTTCTTTTGTGGTAATGAAACTACACCATTTGCTGAGTTTAGTACAGGATTATTATTAGGGTTATCTGTAGGAATTAATCTTATCGGAATTATATTATTAGTACTATTTATTTCGAAAAATGATAGCCATAAATAATTTATATAAAAAAGTTAGGAGGTATAGCAATGTATAAAACTATTGTTATTGAATATTCGCCAAAAGCAGATGATATGGCAAAAAAGATTGAAGAAAAAGCAAATGAAATGTTACAAGATGGATATGAACTTATTACTATGTCAATTACAGGAACTGCCAAGGCTATTCTTGTGTTTAAAAAGCAAAGATAAACTGGAGGGTTTATGAGTAATATTATTTTATATGGTTCTCATTATGGAACAACAAAGCAATATGCTGAAGAACTTTCTAGAAGAACGAATATTGAAGTGAGTTCTTTTAAAACTATTAAATATATTAATCAGTATGAAACAATTATTTATTTAGGAGGATTGTATGCCGGTGGTGTTTTAGGAATGGCTAAAACTCTAAAAAATTTAAATGATGTATCCCATAAAAAAATTATTTTAGTAACGGTTGGTCTTGCTGACCCGACAGATGAAGTTAATAAAAATAACATAAGAAATAATATCAAAAGACAGTTAAAAAAAGAAGTGTTTGAAAAAGCAAAGATATTTCATTTAAGAGGTGGAATTGATTATTCTAAATTAAATTTTGGTCATAAAACTATGTTGGGGTTGCTTTATAATTCTATTAAGAATTTGCCAGAAGAAAAGCAAACGTCTGAGAATAAAGCAATGATAGAAACTTATAATAAGAAAGTCAATTTTATTGATTTTTCTAGTTTAGACGACATAATTCATGAGATATCTTTATAAAATAGAGATTAGGCTAGCAGATTGCAAGTTATCTAACTCAAGTAATACTTCGTGTTAAATTTTGCTTTTGCATTGTATTATGAAGATGTGAAAGGAGAAAAAATTATGAGTCAAGAAAAAATAGGAAGGTTTATTGCTACATGTCGAAAAGATAAAAATATGACCCAGCAAGAGTTAGCTGAACAATTAGGGGTAACAGACCGAGCTGTTTCTAATTGGGAAAATGGGAAAAATATGCCTGACTTATCTTTATTTAAGCCTTTATGTAATATACTTGGAATTACAATTAATGAATTATTAAGTGGCGAGAAATTAAGTAAAGAAAATTATCAGGAAAAATTTGAAGAAAATATATTAGATACAATCAATTATTCTAATAAGAAAATTGCTAAGTATTCTAGGTTTGTATATTTATTACTTATTATCTTTGGATTATTTATTGTTATCACGGCTATTACTATTTTTCCTTCTGAAAGTAGTTGGGGTTCTATTTATTCCACTATAGGGGTTACTCTTTTTATTATTGGAATTGGGTTGAATTTTAAACATTTAGGATTATTAAAGCAATCTATTATTTTAATTGTAACTGTATTTGTTACTTTATCCATTTTATTATTTGCTGACTATGTCAATGTTAAGAATAATAAGGAAGCACCAAGGTTTCGGTTAACAACTACTACTACGGGAGACGTTATTTATTATGATACTCTATTCTATGATGTCTATCGATGTCATTTTGATGAAGATAATGAATATTGGACTATTCAACAAAATAGTAATCCGACGATTGAAGAATTAATCAATTATTGTAAGTAATTTGAATTTTTTTATAGAAGCTGTCGGGAAATTAAATAATTAATTTCTTGACCTTTTTTTGATTTTCTGCTTACGCAGATAACATCTTTAAAGGTTAATAAAAAAACAACATACAGTGTTGTTTCCTTTTATATCACCGTTACAATAGTTCTATACTGCAACAAGTTCTAAATCTACTTCTTTAATTATATTTTTCAATAAATTTAATATTTCATAAATATCTATACCACTAGCATATTTATACTTATTACTATAAATATTCCATAATTTTTCTATTCTTTCATTAACAATTATCGAATCTATAATTTGTTCATAGTCATTTAAATATTCAAATGAATTCCTTTTAGTAAATGTATTATCCATAGCTTCTTTTAAAACGTTTATATCTATCTCATTTACTTTTGTACGTACGTTATAGAATTTTGCCGAACAAAAGTAAATATAATTCCCTTAAAATGTCGAAAATTATTTTTTTATTTAATTTTTCAAGGCTTTAGTGATTTTTGGGATTGCTATTTTAGTTATTATTTTAATAGATTAAAAACAATAATTTGCTTTAAGATATTAGAGAATATAAAAGATTATTCTCTTTTTTATTTTAGTACTCAATGATATAATAATTATACTAAGATATGGAGGAAATAATGAAAGAAAAAATATATGTATTTGATTTAGGAAATGTTATTGTAACACCTATCAACACAAAATTTTTATATGAAAAACTAGACTGTCTTATTTCTTATGAAAACTTTTTATCTTTTTTTCTTTATGATAAATCAGTTATTGATGCTCACGCCGGGCTTATTTCGGATAAAAAGCATATTCAAAAATTATTAGATTTTTCAAAAAGCCAAAAATCTATAGAAGAATATAAACGGATTTATTATGAAGCTAAAGGTGTTTTTTTCTCTGATACAGTAGACATTATTGATCAATTAATCAAGCAAAGAAAAAAAGTCTGCTTGCTTTCTAATTTAAGAAAAATCGACTTTGAATGGTTTCAAAGCCATTTTGATGTTCATAAATTTTATAGATTATTTTTATCTTATGAAATGCATTTAAATAAGCCAGACAAAGATATTTACCTTAAAATGATAGATACTTTACAAGTTAATCCTAATGATATTTATTTTTTTGATGATATAGAAAAGAATGTACAAGTTGCGAAAGAATGTGGAATTCAAGCCTTTTGTGTTACTGGAAATACTATCAAAGATATTTTTTATAATCAATGTGAACTTTAAAAGAAAATTATAAAAATGAAGACTTTATTCATATACTACCAAAAAATAAAAATATACCTAAAATTTAAGTTATTATATATGAGTAAATAATCTAAAGAGCGGTAAAACAAATTTTTTCTTCTTCTCCCTTTCCTATAATTTTCCGATTAAAATAACAAACTTCATTCAACTGAAATGATTTTAAAAAAAGAAATTGTTATTTTATGCTTTCTTGTTTTCATATAGATAAGTAAATGATATAATAAAGACATTAAAAGTGAGGGAGAAAATTATGAACAAATTTAAGAATTTTTTATGGGGGATAGTTTTGATTATCCTTGGAGTGATTTTAGGTCTTAACGCTTTAGATATCACTCATATCAATATTTTCTTTGATGGATGGTGGACTTTATTTATTATTGTTCCGTGTTTTATTGGTTTACTTACAGAGCCTGGAAAAACTGGCAACTTTATTGGACTTGTGATTGGAGTTGTTCTTCTACTCTGCTGTTTGAATGTTTTAAATTTTGAACTAGTTTGGAAACTTTTATTGCCAGCGATTTTAATTATTATTGGGTTATCTTTTCTTTTTAAAGATAGTTTGCATAGTAAAATTAATAAAGAAATTAAGAAAATTAATCAATCTAAAAATAAAGAAAATGAGTACTGCTCTACTTTTTCTAGTCAAGACGTCGACTATGATGAGGAAGTATTTCAAGGGGCTAATTTAACAAGTGTTTTTGGAGGATTAAAACTTGATTTAAGAAAATCTACTATTAAGGAAAATCAAGTTATTAATTGTTCTGCTATTTTTGGTGGCATCGATATTTATGTTCCTAAAAACGTAAAAGTTAAAGTGAAGTCTAACTCTATTTTTGGAGGTGTTGATAATCATCATAAACATGATGAAAAAAATGAAGATAAGCATACTCTTTATATCAATGCTACTTGTTTATTTGGTGAGGTTGAAATCAAATGACAACTTGGCAAAAAATCATTAAATATGGAGCGATTTTACTAGCGTTCTTTTTAATCTTTCAAATTATTTTTCTTATTTTATGGGGATTTCGGTTGTTTGGAAGTTTCTTAGGGCTTTATGATGAGGAAGAAGTTGTTTGCTCTTCTCATATGACGGAGATAGCTAGTGAAACTACTTTTCCTTCTAAGTTAGATATTGAACTTAATTTTACTCATTTGGTTATTCAAAGAGGTTCAGAGTTTCAAGTGAGCTCTAATAGTTCTGCTATTACTTATGAGAAAAAAGATAATACTGCGTATATTCGAGAAAATGTCAACTTTTTAGACAGTTCTTTTGGGAATGAACAGGATTGTTTAGTTATTTCTCTTCCAGACTCTGTTTTTGAAAAAGTTGCGATTGAGGCAGGAGCTGGAACGATTGATATTTCGGGGTTACAAAGTTATTATTTTGAATTAGACCAAGGAGCTGGGAGGGTTTCTCTTCGTGATGTTTATATTCATTCGAAGGCTGATATTTTTGGAGGAGCTGGAGAAATGAATATTGAGTCCTCTACTCTTACCAATGCGGATTTGGATTTAGGAATTGGTAAGTTTACGCTTCATGGAGAATTAATTGGAAAAAGTGAAATGAATGCTGGCATTGGAAGTGTCGCTCTTCATTTAGAGAATGGGTTAAATCGTTATACTTTTCACGTAAATAAAGGGATTGGCTCTGTTACTATCCAAGATGAGGATATGAGGGATGACTCTACTTATGGACAAGGACAAGATTATATTGATATCGATGGCGGAATTGGAACTATTAAAATATTAGAGGCATGATTAGCGTTTTTGAAAAGAGGAAGTTTTTATGAAATTAAATACGCCAAAAATTAAGGAATGTGTTTTGAAAAACTTTTTGGAATGCGTGGAAACACACGAATTTTATCAAGGAATTTTTCGTGATATTTCTAAAAAGCCTCTCCTCATTCAAGATGTCACTTTTGATACTTGTATCTTTGAAAATATTGATTTTACAGATATCAAGTTAGAAAATGTTGATTTTGTTGATGTGGTTTTTAAGAATTGTGATTTATCTAATCAAAGGTTTGATAAAAAGCTCATTAGTCGGTTTTCTTTTTCTAATTGTAAGCTTTTGGGAACTAGCTTTATTGATAGTCATATTAAAGACGTTTCTTTTTTAGAATGTCAGGTGGAGTATGCTAATTTTTATGGTAGTAAAATAGAAAATTTTAAGGTTTGTGAGAGTGACTTTCGTTGGACTACGTTTAGTGAGGTTTTATTTAAGAATGTTTTTTTGGATAAGGTACATTTTGAAGAAGCTGAGTTTTTTCATACTAGTCTTAGACAAATAGATTTTTCCACATGTTTTATTGAAGGAACGTTATTTGATTATACATCTGTACAAGGAATGATTATTGATATGTTTCAAAGCCCTACTATCGTAAGATTATTGGGAGTGAAAATTAAAGATGATTTATCTTAAGCATAGAAAGGATTTATTATGAAATTAGTTATTGAAAATGTAAAAAAAAGATTTGATAAAAAAGAAGTATTAAAAGGAATTGATTTTGAATTTGAAAAAGGTAAAATTTATGGTTTATTAGGACGAAATGGAGCTGGAAAGACTACTCTATTTAATTGTTTGAATGAAGATTTGGAAGTAGATGAGGGTTCTTTTTATCTAGTCGAAGATAAACAAAAAAGACCGATGGAAGCTGAAGATATTGGTTATGTTCTTTCTACACCAAATGTTCCTGAATTTTTAACAGGACGAGAATTTCTAAAGTTTTTCATTGATATTAATGAAGAACACATTACTAATTTGAGATCTATCGATGAATATTTTGAATTAATGAAGATTTTAGAAGAAGACCGTGACAAACTATTAAAGGATTATTCTCATGGTATGAAAAACAAGATGCAAATGCTTGTTAATATTATTATGAGTCCTAAAGTCCTTTTGTTAGATGAACCTTTAACTAGTTTTGATGTGGTGGTAGCAGAAGAAATGAAGAATTTATTACGCAGTATTAAAAAGGACCATATTATTATTTTTTCTACTCATATTATGGAACTAGCTTTGGATTTGTGCGATGAAATTGTTGTATTAAATAAAGGTGTTTTAAAACCTATTGAACCTGATAGAAAAAGTGAAAAGGCTTTTAAAGAAAAAATTATGGCCTCTTTAATGGAGGAATAAGTTTATGTTGCATTCTTTTGTTTTGTCATTTCGATTAAGAAATGCCTATCGCGTGAATAGTATTCTTTATTCTTTGAAGCAGATACCACTTGTAAAGAAGATATTACTTGATCGTCTTTATCAAAGTAAGGCTTTAAAAATACTTGGAAATATTATTAGTATTCTGTTAGAAATAGTTAATATTTTCTTAGGTAAAATTCTTTATCTTTGGCTCATGATTTATGCATTTTTAACTTTATATCCAACCAATCCAGCTAACACTTTTTTACATCTTATCTTCTTTTTAACCATTGCTGGAGCACTTATGAATACTTATATGTTTAATCCAACAAAGGATAAGTATTATGCGATGATACTGATGCGAATGGATGCTAGATGGTATACTGTTAGTAATTATCTTTACTCGATGTTAAAGACAATTATTGGATTTCTTCCTTTTACTCTTTTATTTGGATTTCTAATTGGTATGCCTCTTTGGATTTCTATTCTTCTTCCCTTTTTTATAGCTTTCACGAAAAGTATTGTGTCTTGTTATAATTTAGCTGTTTATCAGAATAAAAAACAAGTTATCAATGAGAATAATCCTCCTAAAAGTTATTGGATTGTTGTTGGTATTTGCTTGTTATGTGCTTATGGTCTTCCGGCTCTTCATATCACAATTACGCCACTTGTCTTTGGTATTTTATTTCTATTTTTTGCACTTTGTGGCATTTATGCGTGGGTTAAGATTTGGTATTTTCCTTATTATTTTTCTATTTATCGTTTTTTACTTGCCAATCATTCTATTATTCTTTCAGCAAGTGAACAAAAAAATAAGGTTACACAAGAAACAACTCATAAATATATTCAATTTGATGCACGATTTACTAGTAATAAGAAAGGGTTTGCTTTCTTCCATGATTTATTTGTAAAAAGACATCGTAAAATACTTACTTTAGCAATAAAAAAACAATCTATTGTAATTCTTCTATTATTTCTAGGAGCATTGGTTCTTTTACTTATTAATAAAGATATTCATGGAGAGATTAATGGGCTTTTGCTTACTTATCTACCTTACTTTGTATTTATTATGTATTTATTAAACCGTGGGACCACTGTAACTCAAGCGATGTTTATGAACTGTGATCATAGTATGCTTACTTATCGTATTTACCGGACACCAAGAGTCATTTTAGGAATTTTTCGTGAGAGACTAAAAACGTTGATTTCTTTAAATCTTATTCCAGCATTTATTTTAGGAAGTGCTCTTACTATTTTACTATATGTGACTGGAGGAACAGATAATCTTTTTAACTACCTTGTACTCTTTGTTTCTATACCGGCTATGAGTGTCTTCTTTTCTGTTCATTATCTTGTGATGTATTATTTATTACAACCTTACAATGTACAAACAGAAATGAAAAGCAGCACTTATAGTTTAGTACAAGGACTTACTTATTTTGTTTGTTATTTTATGATTGATTTACATTTACCGACATTTTACTTTGGAATTGCAACTTGTATCTTTTGCATTCTTTACTCTCTTATTTCATTATTTCTTGTTTATCATTTGGCTCCTAAAACATTTAAGTTACGGTTGTAATTTGAATGTTTTTTTCTTCTTAATATTTTAGTATGGTATAATATTTATATGGTAGGTGAAGTAGATGGCGAAGCGAAGACGACGAAGAAAGAAAAAAACAACTAATATTTATCAGGTTGTTTTAGGCGTACTTATTTTTCTTTTAGTCGCATATATTGGTTATTATCGAGAAGATTTCTTTTCTGTGATTGAAACATCTTATGGTAATACTCCCACTAGTTATTCTTTAGAGAATGTTCCTGATTACACAGGAGAAGAATACGTTATTTTAAATAATAATGTACCTAGTTTTTGGGAAAGTGATTACACTACGACATCGTATGAGTCTTACAGTGAATTAGATAGTCTTGGACGTTGTGGTGTCGCAATGGCTAGTATCGGAAGTGATTTAATGCCTACGGAAGAACGTGGTAGTATCGGAATGGTACAACCAAGCGGATGGCATACGGTAAAGTATGATATTGTCAGTGGAAAATATTTATATAATCGGTGTCATTTAATAGGCTATCAATTAACTGGTGAAGATGCGAATGAAAAGAATTTAATTACATGTACTAGACAGATGAATGTTGGGGTGATGCTTGAGTTTGAAAATCAAGTTGCTGATTATATTAAAGAAACAAACAATCATGTCTTGTATCGGGTAACTCCTTATTTTGAGGGAGATAATTTACTAGCTAGTGGAGTGCAAATGGAAGCATACTCTGTAGAAGATAATGGTGCAGGTGTCCAGTTCAATGTTTATATTTATAATGTACAAGATGGTATTACAATTGATTATTTAACCGGAGAAAGTTCACTAGCATAAAAAAAGAGTTTTCTTATTTTGAACTCTTTTTTTTACAATATTTTTTATTTAATATTCTTACTTTTACACCACGTTCGGTTGTAAATACTTTTTTTACACCGTCTGGTAAATTTTTCTTATAAGTTTTCATAACTCACCCTCCAAACATAAAGAATATATCAAAAAAATGACGTATTCGCAAGGGAAAATTTAAATCCAACGTGCGATTGTAATTTTTCTGGTAGAATTTTCTAAATAATTATCAAATATTTTTAAGATACTTGCGACAATTGCCCGTAAAATGTCTGTACAACTTTTTTTGATTTTGACATGAACAATTTCTTTTTTTAATTCTTTTCTAAAATTATAATCATCAATATATTTTCCAAGAACATAATCAAAATGTGTTAGTTCCTCTACTTCTTCACTGCTATTAATATTTACTTTAAATACATAATCTTTATATACTCTGATTAATTTGGCAGAGATTAAGTCATCTTGCAAATAATCAAAATTAACTATTCTTTGGTAATTCTTACAATAATCTAGTATTTTTTTTGCATTATCCACTGTTTATCCCCTACTTTCTAAAATACTCTTAAATAAAGAATACAACGGAATGGAAAAAAATGCAAGAACAAATGAATTATGTTATAATGAATTGTAGGAGGATACAGTAAATGAAGAGAAAAAAAAGAAAATTGAAATTAAAGAAACAAGCCTACTTTCTGTTTGCTGGTGTGGTTGCAGTTATTGTCATTTCTATTCTTGGTTTTAATTTTTATAAGCGAATAGAGTATCAACAAACAGATGAATATAAACTTATAGAGAAAGGATATACACTAGAGCAAGCAACTATTTTACAAGGAAAGTTAAGTTCAGAAGAAATTGCTAATATTTTAGGAAAAGATAAGAATGATACGATTGTAGACCTTGTCAATGAAAAATATTTTTTATCAAAAAATTTAGATACGTATTTGGAATATCATGAGGAAGAAGCTGAATTAAGTCTTAGTGATGTTGTGGCTGTTGTTAATGTTCATGCTTATCAAAACTGGTATGAAACTATTTTGGATAGTGATCCTTCGTTAAATGAGCGTGTCAATGTTAACAAATTTTATGCACTTTCTAGTGATTATACTCCTGAGAATTTAAAAAATATTTCTTTGGATTATTCTTATGGAAATGAAGGCGATAATAAATTAGTTGATTATGCTTATGATGCTTTTATTGATTTATGGGACGCTGCTCATGAGGAAGGCTTTTATTTAATGGTGAATTCTAGTTATCGAGACTATGCTAGTCAAGAAGCTGTATATAATGATTATAAGACTTCTTTGGGAGAACGAAGAGCGAATGAAATTGCAGCAAGACCAGGACACTCTGAACACCAAACAGGACTTGTTGTAGATATGACAAGTACGACGGAGCCTAATGCGGAAAGTTTTTCTGATAGTGAGGCTTATAAATGGCTACAAAAACACGCACATGAATATGGATGGATAGAAAGATATCCAGAGGATAAAACTTATATTACTGGATACTCTCCTGAGTCATGGCATTGGCGTTATGTTGGTAAGGATGTTGCAAAAGTTATTCATGATGAAGGAATTACCTATGATGAATATTATGCATTTTATATTGAAGGAAATCAGTAATGGTTTCTTTTTTTCATAAAAAAATAGTTTTCTTAAGGGAGAAAACTACTGTTGTGAACTGTACTAAACTTAGAATTTTCCATCACATGGTTTAGTACATCCACACTATCATCGATTAAGACAAAGTATTTTTCTTCTAGATTGGGATACTCTTTTTGAATTTGTTTTATGGTTTCTAATTTGTCTTCGTTTTTATATACTAAATACATGTGTTCTTTTTGGATATGATAGTTTTTTTCTAGGAAATCACTCTTTTGTCTAAATTCTTCTTCGTTCATTACTTTTGTACATACGTAAACTCTTTTCATATCTTTATCACTTAAAAAGTTTTGCATCGTTTTGATTGCTCGGTAATCTTCATAATAATTCATTTTATAAATGTTTTTGCCCCATGCTTCGTCATCATAGTAATAATGGTTATATTCTCCATACTCTATTCTTGCTAGGACACCATCCACATCAAAAATATATACTGTATCTTTGCTTTGAAATAATTCATCAAATTTATTTGGTACCATATCTAGCCTACTTTCTATTTTGTACATGAAAAGTTTACTCTTTTTGGATTAGGTTTGTCAAGAGATTTGTTTTTGGCTAGTTTACATATATTCACAAATTATTCTTTGTAAATAGCTTAATCAATTCTGTTTAGTTGCTTTTAAGTCTCTAGAAAATTGTTTTTCTAAAGCTGCTACTTTTAAAGATGCTCCTAAATCAGCCCAAGAATCAATTGTATCATGACGAAATATATCATCGATTTGTGATTTTAAAATGCTTATTGCTAAATTAATTTCCGATGAATAATCTAATGCAGTTGCAGGAAAACTTTTTCTTGGAACATTAAATGTAGAAAAACTATCTCGTAAATCAATCGTGTTTGGTAAAAATACCTCCTCTGAATGCTGATCGATATAGAGTTTTTCATCTGTATCAGGACAATAATAAACATATTCATACATAAAATCTCTTGGTTCATCTGGCATAGGTAATGTTTCATCAATTAAAAATAATAGTATTGGTAACTCTGATGTTTCTTCTTGCATATATTCTTCTTCTAATATTTTTAGTTCACTTTGTTTCTCTATTATTTGCAATTCTTTTCTTTTGATTTCTTTCTTTAATTCTTGTAATTTTCTTACTTTTTCTGTTCTATCCATAATCATAACCTTCCCTTATGACTATATCTTAACATATTTTGGTATTGAAATGATATCATTGGTACTAATTTTTATCAAAACTTTACCAATTTGCTTGTTTTGATCATTCAATTATTATATAATTTTACTCGGAACATTTGATGTGAGTGTCGTCCTCCAATCTTGAGAAAGAAAGGAGGGATACAATGAAGAAAAGAACTTTTATTATAAAAGTCCTCCGTCTTATTGCTATCATTTTATTACTCCTTACCTTATTGGTAATAGCAATAAAAATATGACACTCTTTCAGCATTGATTGAGTGTCAGCACTAATATTTTAGAGGCGACATTCACTTGCGAAATCAAATGTTCCTCTTTTTTTATTATACGCAAGGTTTCTTGCTTTCATACAAATAGTAGCATAAAAATGAGCTTTTTTCAAGTTCCTTAAAGTTACAAAACTAATTATTTTATGTCACTTCATTGATTTTTGCTTAATTCATATACACTATTACCGCAATCTAATAATATTTTTTGGTTATTGTATTCGATTAAAAAACCAGGACAATTCCTATTTCCTTTTGTGTAAGGGGATATTGTTCCAAGGGGTGTAATTATTATTTCATTCATTTTAGAAAACTCCTTATCTTTTTTCAAATATTAATTATTTCTTATTTTAATTGTATTTTTCTTCCTTCTAACTTTTATTATTCAAATATCAACATGAAACCATATAAATAATGTTTGGTATTGTATTTTAAAAGCAAATTTATTTTCTGACAGCTTTTGAACCCAATAGCTTGGAGTAAAATGGTAAATATTTTCTTTTTTCTCGATTTCCCAGAACTCTACTCCTTTTTTATATGGATTTTGAAAAAAGATTTCTCCTTCTATCACATAATCGATTATATTTGTTGGATTTGTTTGGCTCATTTTATTTAAATCTTTTATATCTAAATTTAAAGAAAATTCAAATGAATATTTTTCTTTGTTTTTGTCTTCGGCACTTATCAAAAATGTTATAATTGGGCTAAAACTTTCTTTTTTATATATTTTCTTTTCATCTTCATAACTCATCTCTACATTTTTTATTTTATCAAAATAGTATTCTAATGTAGCATTGTTAAAATCTTCATTATTATAATTAAAAACATAATCTGTAACTTTTAGCTTGGTATTAATACTTTCTCTTTCATTTATATTTTTTCTTTTACTATATCTCGTTATTGTCATATAATCACTCCATGTCTTTAGCATATCATAAATCAAAGCTTTAATCCAATTGTTTTTCTTACTTCGTCCATTTTTTTGCTTGCAAGTTTTCTTGCTTTATTTGCGCCTTCTTTTAAAACTTTTTTTAGATAATCTTCATCATTTCTATACTTATAAAACTTATCTTGAATATTTAAAATAAACTTTGATACTTTATCCGCCACTTCTATTTTAAAGTCCTTATAAGTATAATCTTTATATTTATCAGAAACTTCTTCAATACTTAGGTTGTCAATGACTGCCATGATGGATAAGAGATTTGAAATTCCTGGCTTTCTTTCTGGATCAAAATAAATTTTACCCTCATTATCAGTAACTGCAGACATTATTTTTTTCTTGGTTATTTCAACGTCATCTAGTATGAATATTGTTCCCTTATCGTTTTTGGGCGCCGATTTACTCATTTTTACTTTGGGATTTTGTAAATTCATGATTTTGGCTCCAATCTTTGGTATTTGATATTCAGGGAGTTCAAAAGTTTTGCCATAAACTTTGTTAAATCTTTCTCCTAAATCTCTTGTTTTTTCTATATGAGTTCTTTGATCTTCCCCTACTGGTACGATTGAAGCATCATATAATAAAATATCAGCAGCCATTAATGTCGGATAAATAAAGAGTCCCATATCTTTATCTGTTTTTGCTAATTCTAATTTTTTTGATTTGTACTGAGTCATTCTAGATAATTCCCCTACACTGCATTGAAATGATATTAAAAAGCCTAAATTACAGTGTTCTAAAACGTCACCTTGTTGAAATATTATTGTATGCTCTAAATCAATACCACAAGCCAAATAAAGAGCAGTTATATCAAGTATATTGTTTCTTATTTCCTTTGGTTCAATATATGTGGTAAGCCCGTGAATATCAGCTATAAATATTAAAGATTTATATTCTTTTTGTTGTTCAATAAATTTTTTAATTCCTCCAATATAATTGGCTAAAGTTATCGTACCTGTTGGTCTAATACCAGTAATCATTGTTTTCATTTTTTATTCCCTCTTTCTTATTTTTTATTTTTTATTAAAATGAAAACCACCATCGCTTAGCTAATATAAACATTTTAATCACTCCTCTTACGATATTAAAAAAAGACTCTTTTCCTAAGAATAGGACAAGAATCTTGTGCCACCTAAAAATAGATTTATTTCATATACTACCATATATGTTCTATTGATAACGGATAGAAACTCCGATTTTCCATACTTTTATTTTGATAATTTCAGAAAAACTCTCATTGGGCCATTCCATATTACTCCACTATAACTTTTCATCAACCAGTTACTTTCTACAAGCTTCATTAATATGTACTTTTCCAAATCAACGATTTAAATATAAGCTAATTTTAGTATATTTTATTGAACTTGTCAAAAAATATTGAAAAAATGAAGTCTAAATTCATTGTGTTGTATCAAGAACGCCAAACAAAAAACTTACTTTTTTACTAATGTCCTTTTCATAACTTGGCTAGGCATTGATGGATTTATGCACTCCTCTGTTGACTCTTCTTTCGTAGTTATTGTGGAAGTTTCCTCTTCTAAATCTAGCGCAAAAGGTCCTTGTGTGAGCTCACTTAGTTCTTAAAAAAGTACTGTTGCTGCCTGTTTTAATCTTTTTATTTCTAAATTATCTGATATTTTCATTCTTACTTTAATATCTCTATCATATGCTCTCATATTATCATTAATAGTATTGATTAATGTATTTAATTCTTCATTATTTGCTTCCATGTATTTACTCCTTTCAATAGACATCGCATTTTATATTAATATAAAATAAATTATACCTTTTGTAATTTTAAAACTAATGTTTCTATATCTTTTTGTTCTTCTTTTTTTACAATATTATTACTTTTGCTATCAGCCATTATAATTAGTTCTGTCAAATTCATCTCATTGCTATATTGGATTTTCTGTATATCTTGTACTGGCACTACTCTCGTCTGTTTCCAACTTTTTGTAATTTCTCCATTTAAATAAGAAAATCCAGAACATGTAATATAAGAATAATTAGCATCTTCTATGTGTCCTGCATATTTAATAACTTTATTATATCCGCCCTCTTTTATTTTATCCCAAGCTATTATATCTATTTGTTCATATTTTATGCCATTTGAATGGTATCTATATACACTCCAGAATTTTCCTCCATTAATCATGAGGTATACTATTCTTATGAGTTCATCTTTTACTAATATATCTATTTCACCATTATCTTTTTCTACTTCTTCTCTTATTATTCCATATTTTTCAAATTGTCTAAAATATTCCATTACTGGTTGAACTTCTAATAAAGGAAAATTTAATTTTTGCATTAACTCAACCATTATTACACCTCGTTTCTAGCTTCATTATACTATTTTTTCTAAATATAATCTATCTATTAATGATACTTTATTACAGTTATAAATATTTCAATAGTTTTTAAATTCTCTTTTGGTTTATACAGATAATGTATACAGGCAATACTAATTGTTGGGTATTTTTCTTTTTTTATTATACTTGCTTGCATACAGATAGTAATATAAAAAAGAACTTTTTCCAAGTTCCCTATTTCAAAGTCCGCTTAATCGAACTATTTTTTTTATGGTGTCTATAAAGCAATTGGCTATCACAATGGAATTTCTTTATTTCCATATAAATAATAATTAAATATGTCGTTTAATATTTTCATAACATAATTATTTGTCTTATCATCAATAAGATTATTATCTAAATATTTTACTTTAACTTGTTGCAATAAATCATTATATAGCGCTTGATATTTATCTTTGGTAACACTTTCAATTTTACTAACATTGTCTAATAAATTACCCATTCGACTTATTTCATAATCGATTTTTGACTTTTCTATATCTTTTATTTCTTCTAATTTTTCGTACAATTCTAAAGCTAATTTATAAGAAATCATATCTGAAGGATTTTGATTTTCATATTTTTGCATATATTCCTTTAAATCTTCAATCGAGTAATTATTAAAATTATTGTCTTTCAAATAATTACATATCTTTGAATTTAAAATATAATCTTTTAATGATATTTGATTTAGTTTTATTGTATGTTCTACTTGATATAAGTCTTCTGATAACTCAACAAGCTCATAAGCTTTAGTAATAAAGTCAAACATTAAACTATTATATTTTTCATCGTAATTTTGTTTTTCTGCAAAGATTTCTAATATTTCACCTTTTATATTTTCAATATTATACATTAGTTCCTCCTTACTTAAAAAGAAAATAGATTATCATTGCTAACATACCACTTACAATAAAAGATAAAATCACTCCATTAATATAGCCCTTACTTGTAAGAGAAGAAGTTGCGCTGGTTTTCACTAACATTTTTGGCTTTTTCTGCTTTTGTTGAGCTATTGCCTGATTTTTTATTCTTATTTGTTCTGCAATTTGGATTTCAATTTCACTTCTTTGGTCAAAATATTTTTTTTGCTCCTCATTGTTAATAATTGCGTTCTGGGATTTTATTTCTTGTTTTAATGAAGGAAATTCTTGTGCTTCATATTTTTTTCCGTTAAACACAAATTCTACCTTGGCTTTTCTTTTCTTTGCTGTCGAAGCATATCGCGATAGCTCCGCAAAACGATAATGTTCTAGCATTTGACCTGTTGGATCTATTTTATTAAATATTTGCCGATAATCCTTATCAAACAAGTATTCATTTGTAACGCCCAATTGTTTTTCAACAGCAGCTACTAATTGAGTATAGATATGATATTCAAAAAATGGACTACAAGACAATTGATGCTTTCTTGCAAAATCAACGGTACATTTATCAGTAAGACCTTCTTCAAACAAATAGCCTCCAAAGTTTTTTGCTACTACTTCTTTTTCGTTTACTATAATATTCAAATCCTCACCAACTCTGTATCTATGTGTTTGATGAAATATCTCGTGCAATAAGGTATCTAAACTATATCGAACATTTCTTATAAATAACGGATCAGCCGGATTGGCCCAAGGTATTTCGATACTACCATCTGTATGAGCAGTGCCTTGTTCTTTTTTGCAAAGTACAATTTTCTTTTGTGTTATCAAATCTTCTAATCGTTCTATTGCTTCAGGTTTTATAGATGTTTTATAATCTTCCTTTATCAATGTTATTATGTATGCCGCATATTCATATAAACAATCAGGTTGAAATTGACTTTTATTGTAAGCATAACTTTTTAGTTTTTGTTCTAATTCATTTTCTAGTTTTTTATGAGTTGTTATAATATTGTATCCCTTTTGGTTTATTGATTGCAAAAATTGCTCTTTTGTAATCGGATTTTTATAATCTTCATTTTCACTTATTCTATTTAAAATATTATAAATTATTTCATCTGAAAATATAGTATTTAAGTTTTGATTAAATAATTCAGCTCTTTTTTTTTCCACTTCTGGAAGCGTAGATACTTTAATCAATAATTCATTCATCAGTGGATTTAATTGATATAGTATATTTGTTCTTTTTTGGGTATATTCTTGAATTTGTTCGATAGTTGCTTGTGGATTTTTTTGAATGTATCTTTTAACAGATTGAGAAATACAAGTTTGTATAGATGGTCTTAAAACAAAGACTTCTCCTTTAATCACTTGTACATCATTAATAAATCGTAACTGTGAGCCATCTAAAACAATTGTTTTGTTTGTTTCTTTCTTTGAAAGATAATTAATGATTTCTGTATACATGGTTGTAAAATTTTCTTTTACTTTATCCAGTCCAAGTTCATTAATACCTTTAAATAATACTTCACCATATTTATTTAATAACATTTGTCTTAGTTCATATTCTATTGTTCCTTCTTCTGGATTTAACATAATCAAATCATAATCTACTACTATATAATTATCATCTTTTTTATATTTACTTGCTATTGTAGATTTTCCGCTTCCACCTTCACCAGTAATATTTATAACTTTATCATCTGAAATTTTTTTATAATATGGAGCTTTATCGATAGTTTCATCAATTCTTATATCCATAGCATTGCCTCCTATTAGAATAAGTATATCATTATACTTTTAAATAATCTATGAATTTACAATTTAATTTTTATCACTTTTATAGTAAAATTTAAGACTTCTATAATTTAATTTTTATCGATTTGTTGTTATCGTTATATTTTTCTGTTGTAACGATTTTATAGAATACAATTTATGTTATGAATAATAGTCAACACTAATTATTATACTTGCTTGCATACAGATAGTAATATAAAAAAGAACTTTTTCCAAGTTCCCTATTTCAAAGTCCGCTTAATCGAACTATTTTTTTTATGGTGCCCTAAAGAAGGACGTCCAACAACATTTATCTATGCTTTTGATTTTCTGAAATAAATAATTGTTTCTTTTTCAACGTTAAAGCTAAAGCATGTAATCTTACCCTCAAATCCAGTAATTGATTAGTAGTATAAAAATCTTTCGCATTAGGGTTATATGGTAAATTATATTTCTCGGCATAGGAATATAACATGGGATATTCATGTTCTTCAAGATATTTCCAAGTTTTCTCCTCATCATCATAAATAAAATCTAAGCCACAAATTGCTCCAATCTCACGACTACAATTACTTGCTATCTTTATACATGCGTTCATTACATCAGGTGGAAGAATAGCGCCGTTCGGATTAATACCATGTGCCCTTAAAATTTCTTGTTCTAATTCAGAATAATTATCCTTTTCAAGTAAAATACTATTCCCTCCAGCTATTGTATTTGAAACAATACTTTCACTTCTTAAAAAATATGGAGATGACGGATCTGATAAATACTTATCAAAAAGCCCATAATATTTTTCCTTAGTATTGGTTGATGGTTTTGAATACTTAAGACTTGATGCTAGAATATCGCCAGATGATGATGTAATAACCCTTAAAGATGTATTGTATTTAGTTGGTGTTTTAATAAATTTTTGTATTCTCATATTTTGATGAAATTCTTTTTTATAATCTACGAAATTAAGGCTTATTCCTTTATTAGAATGCCCATTTTCATCAAATTCTAAATCTGGATAACATGACCACTGACTTTTCACTTTCTCTATTCTTTTTTGACGGTCATAAAAATTTATTTCATTATAGAACCTTTTTAGTATATCTATTTGTTCAGGCGTTCTTATTATAAATTTTTCTATTCCACCTTGGCTTTCTTCATTTTTAAGAACAAATGGTAAACTTGGTAATGTTTCTGGAAATGAATCGGTAGGGAATGAAATACTAAAAGGTTCTGTTATTCCTTCACTGTTTAGATAATAGTCGATTTTATTTTTTTTCTTAAAACTATAATCTTCTTTAGTATTATTCATGTGCGTATCTAAACAAGGAGTGAAAAAAAATGCGTCATTTCCAACTGTACTACTATTTGTCACAACTTTATAGCCATTCTCGAACAAATATTTAAACATTTCTTTATATGCCTCATAAACAGGATTACTTTGACTAATTGGAATATCAGGAAAATTTATGTAATGCAGTTCTTGATTTATCCATTCAGGCTTAATATAAAGCTCATCTGGATCGACATAAACTTCCTGTCCATATCCTGATGGTAATTGGATAGATTGCATAAAACCACCTTTCTTATCACTATTCATTGATATTACCAATATACAAGTGTTTTTCTAATTGATAAAATCAATTTAATTTCTATAAAAATTATAATTCAATTTTAACATATATTAAAACCCGAACTTTCACAAAATAAAGTTCAAGTAACATTTCATCTGGTGGGTGATATAGGACTCGAACCTATGACCTCTTGCACGTCAAGCAAGCACTCTAACCAACTGAGCTAATCACCCATGGTGTCTTGAGAGTTTAAATAGTGAACCTAAGATTAAGTTAGTACTCTCATCCCAGTCCAGTAACAATATATTATACATTTTTACAATAGTGAACAATTTTTTAACACTACTCTAACATTAGCAAATTTTGTTATAAATTTTTTTGTTAAATATATAGCTGTTCGCTTGTTTTTTAATATATTCAATAGTATAATTCCCACAGGGAATATCAGTTGTTGAGTGTCTACCTCTAATCTTTATAGAGAGGAGGTTTGATAAAAGTGAAAACTAAGACTTTTATTATAAAAGTTCTTAAGCTCATTGCTATCATTTTATTTCTCCTTATCATTATGATAGTTGTAATAAAAAAATGACACTTAATTCTATATTGAATTAAATGTCTGCACATTAATTAGGTAGACATTCAACGCGGAAAAACTGAATGTTCCCTTTTTTATTTTATGCAAGTTTCCTTGACATATTCATAATAACATAAAAAAGAACTTTTCACAAGTTCTATTTATAAATGATTCCAAAACACAATGATTTAGATTAAATTCTTATGGTGCAAGAAAGGAGACTTGAACTCCCACGAGCATATGCTCACTACCCCCTCAAAGTAGCGCGTCTACCGATTCCGCCATTCTTGCAATTCTGGTGTTCCGAGAGGGATTCGAACCCTCGACCTTTAGCTCCGGAGGCTAACGTTCTATCCAGCTGAACTATCAGAACACAAGAATATTTTAGCATAACTCTTTAGATACTTTCAATATGTTTTATTGGTATTTTCTTGTTAACACAGCCGGATACTCTTTCTTCTTATCAGCTTGTAATTCTTTTTCAAGTTGCAAGCGCTGTTTTAGTAAATTAATTGAGATCATTTTTTGAAGTAATTCCTTTTTAGAAAGCATAGCCGGTGTTCCTGTGGTATAATTTGCCACTGCTAAAACAGAATAATAATCTGCTAATTCTTCTACTAAGATGCTTTCTAAATGTTTTGGTACTATTATTTTTCTTTTCGTAAATACTTCCCTATATGTCGTATCATAAAAGCTTTTTTGACATATAAAATATATCTCTTTCTCATCTAATTTTTCTTTTATAACAAATAATTCGAATATATTATATTTCATAATCTGCCTTTCTAAAAAGGAAGAACTTTATGTTCTTCAAAATAGTCTAGTGATATCCTGAATCGTAATTACGATCATTAAAAGCATTAGTAAAGCAAAGCCTATAAGATTTAAAATCGTCTCTACTTTCATGTTTACTGGACTTCCTTTTATTTTTTCTATGATTAAGAATAATACATGACCGCCATCAAATGCTGGGAACGGTAAAATATTAATAAATCCAACATTGATTGATAAGAATGCAGTGATATAAATTAATTGTTGAATGCCATACTGCACACTTTGATCAATGACTTGATAAATTCCAACTGGGCCGGCTAAGTTACTAATAGAAATTTGACCTGTAATAAGTCCACCTATTGTAATTACCATCGAATGGATGATATCGATAAATTTTTGAAAAGTAAATTTGATGCTTTCCCAAACATTTTTTTCACGACTATTGTCGATTTGAATTCCAAATACTCTTGTTTCCTCGCCTTCCTCATCTGTCACAATATTTGGTTTTACGGAAATGATTTCACTCGTGCCATCTGTATGCGTTACTCCAAAATCATAGATGCCATCACTATCTTTGTAGTACAGATAGATTTGCCCGACATCCCACGATGAAAAATTATGACCGTTAATACTAGTAATTAAATCTCCAGCACGTATTCCAGCATCTTCGGCAGCAGAACCTTCTTGAACCATTAAAATCCTTGGTGTACTACTTGTTGGGCCCCAAATCAAAGACATTACAAATAGTAAGACAAGTGCTAGTAAGAAGTTATTAAATACACCGGCTACTAAAATGCATAATCTTTGATACCATGGACGATTACACATAAATTGTTCTTTTTTTATTTTACTATCGTCTTCATAGACTTCACCAGCCATTTGGACAAATCCACCAATTGGTAAGGCCCTGATATTATAGTCAATGCCATCTTTCCCTTTATGAGTAAAGATGACTGGCCCCATTCCTATCGAAAATTCATAAATATATACTCCTGATTTTTTAGCACAGATAAAATGTCCAAATTCGTGAATTAAAATAATAATTCCGAGAATAAAAATAAATACAATTAAACTAATAATCCACATATTGTTCCTCCCTTATATTAATATTATGATTAGAATGTAAGTAATTATGGCAAAAATTGTACTATCTAAGCGGTCTAATATGCCTCCATGACCTGGTATTAAATCTGAAAAGTCTTTGATATTGTTTTCTCTTTTTATTTTACTAAATATCAAATCTCCTAATTGAGCTACGACTGATATTACTAGAGTCATGATGATAGTGCCTATTATATTTTCACTACTAATAAAAAAGTAATAAAAAATACTTGGGATAATGGTTCCAAAAATAGCCCCTCCTAAGAAGCCTTCCCATGTTTTTTTAGGACTAATTTCTGGAGCTAGTTTGTGACGACCAAATGCCATACCTATTAACAAAGCAAATGTATCGGTAATAATTGTAATTCCAAAAAGATAAATTAAAATATATAAATTCATATTTCTTAAAACAATCATAGCATTGAAGGAAGTTCCTAAAAATAGAAGCATTCCTAGTAAGTAAAAGGCATCTCTGGTATTATATTCGCCCTTTTTATAGGAAAATAGTGTTGGAATAAGAAAAATTAAAATTAATAAGGCAAATAACCGTGTACTAATTCCATAAGATAAAATACTTGTTTCGGCATCTCTAAAAACTAATACCAGTAATGCTAACATGGAAACTAGAACTAATCCACTAGGAATTTTTGAATGGCTTTCTTTTAAGTCTAGCATTTCTTTACAAGCAAATAATGCTAAAATACCTACTGTTAAATAGAATACTTTGCCACCAGCTAAGAGTATAGGTATAAATATTAAGAGCATTACAATTGCGCTTATGACTTTTTTTAACATGTCATCACCTTCTTATATAAAGTATACAATATTCTAGTCATTTATTCAAATAAAAGCCGTTTATCCCAAAAAAAAAACTAACAGATTTCGTTAGTCTTTTTCCTATTATTGAATAGCGTCTTTTAATTTGCTTCCAGCTTTGAATGTAACAGCATTTTTAGCAGGAATTGTGATTTTTTCTTTTGTTGCAGGATTAATTCCTTCTCTTGCAGGACGTTCTTTTACTGAGAATTTTCCAAATCCTACGAATGTAACGTCACCACTTTCTTTAAGTCCAGCAACGATTCCATCTAGAACTGCATCTAATGCACGTCCAGCTTCTGCTTTACTCATTTCAGCTTTTTCAGCTACATAATCAATTAAACTTTGTTTTGTCATTTTTTTGACCTCCCTTTCAAAACATAAGGTGTTTATCCTTACATATTAAAGTTAGCAAAAAATTGGGATAAATGCAAGAAAAAAAGCTCTTTTATAGCTTTTTTTCACAAAATTTTCATTGGTTTTCTGTCATTTGACCTTTATTTTACAATGTTTTTTCTTCTAAAGCACGAAGGCAATTAGGTTACTAGAGCCTTTATTGACGATTTTGGTAACTGTTTGGCTTAGTTTATAACGAGTATTTTCTGGCATGATAGATAGTTTAGCTTGAATTCCTTCTTTGACAATGACATCAAGGCTTCTTCCAAAGATTTCACTTTTCCAAATACTAGATGGGTCTGTCTGGTAATCTTTCATAATATAATTAATGAGTTCTTTGCTTTGGAGTTCTGAACCGATAATTGGTTCGAATGTGCTTTCTACATCTACTTTCATAAGATGAATAGAACTTGCTTTGGCTTTTAGTTTTACCCCATAACGATTGCCTTGTTTAATAATTTCTGGCGTATCTAGTTTCATATCTTTTAAAGTTGGATAGACAATTCCATAACCAGTGCTCTTGGCCATTTTTAAGGCATCTTTGATACTATCTAGTTCTTCTTTTCCTTCCGCATAAGTAGTAAATACTTTTAAGAGACCCGCTTTTGATGTTGCAGCATCCCCTACTAAGCTTTTTAAGACGTTTTGGTATAGTTCATCGCTACTTTCTAGGCGAAGATGGACAACCCCTGAGGCAGTGTCTAATTCGCTGATATAAGCCTTGGAAATAATCTCAGAGTCAGTAAAGTGAGTAATAATTTCTTCAACATCTCTTACTTTGGAAACACTCATGACACTTTCTTTGATTTTTTCTAAGTAATGGCTTTTAATCTCATGGGTATTTGGAAGAACATGAACCCATTCTGGCATATCAATTGCAATATCCATCACAGGAAATTCGTATAACGCTTGTTTTAATACTTCTAGAATATCCTTTTCTTCCATTGTTTCGACATTCATAGGAATGGCTGGTACATTATAGGTATTTTGTAAGGACTCAGCTAATCCTCTTGTTTCTTCGGAATTTGGTCTACTACTATTTAATACAATAATAAAGGGTTTTCCAATACTTATTAACTCGCCAATCACTTTTTCTTCCGCGTCTAGATAGTCTTCTCTTCTAAGTTCTCCAAAAGAACCATCTGTGGTAACGACTATACCAATCGTTGAATGGTCTTTGATTACTTTTTCTGTTCCTATTTCTGCTGCTTCTACAAAAGGGACAGAGTCTTGAAACCATGGTGTTTTAATCATTCTAGGGTTGCCATCTGCATCTTCATAGCCTAAAGCGTTTGGAATAACAAAGCCAACACAATCTACCAGTTTAATGTCTGCTTCAAAATCATCTACTTTAATTTTTGCACCATTAGACGGGACAAATTTTGGTTCTGTTGTCATAATTGTTTTTCCTTGAGCACTTTGGGGAATTTCGTCTAAACAACGTTTCTTTTCGTATTCATCACTAATACTGGGAACTACTAAATTTTCAATAAACCGTTTAATAAAGGTACTTTTTCCAGTTCTGACCGCTCCAACAACCCCTAAATAGATTTCTCCATTTCCACGGCGAGCAATAGAACTTAACAATTCTTTCTTATCCATATAAATCACCTAAAACAATATATGAATTAGCTTTCAAAAACATTCATAAGAATTTAGTAGTAAAAGATATCATCTGGACGAAGATTAAATATGTCTGCTATTTTTACGGCAATATCATAAAATAATCTTCGATAACCATTTTCAATTTGCCAATAGTAGGAAGAACTGATATCTAGTTTGCTTGCCATATCTTGACAAGAATAAGAAAATTTCTTCCTTAATTCATATAATTTTTGATATTTTTTCATATTATCACAACCTTTTTTTCAATTATAGCACATAAAAATCACATATAACCACCAAATTAAGAATAATGAAAATTCTTTTGCGAAAATAAGTTTGGGTGATGATTAAAATGATTTTCGAAAGATTAAAAGAAAGAAGAAAATACGAAGGTTATACTCAACAAGAAGTAGCGAATATTTTGAATGTTCAAAGGGCTACTTATGCTGGTTGGGAAACAGGTAAAGACATTATGCCACTCCGCCAATTCTTTAAACTCTCTAATAGTTATCAACTTAGTCTTGATTATTTAACAGGACTTAACGATGATGAGTCGAAAGTTGTTTCTAAAACAAAGTTTATTGATTTAGATCAAGTTGCTGAGCGAATGAAGAATTTCCGTAAGGAACAACATCTAACGCAGAAGCAAGTCGCGGATGCTTTGCAAACAACACAATCTAATATTCATAAATATGAAACCGGTAAATGTCTAATTACTACTATGTATGCCTTAGAATTTTCAAAACACTTTTCTTATTCATTAGATAAATTACTTGGTAGAAAATAAAAGCAGAGATAGATATCATCTCTCTTTTTTTTAGAACATTTTATCAATGCTTTTCGGTACTTTGTCTTCTACTATTGTTTCTATAATTTTGTCTTCTCTTTCTTTGGATACCGGTTTCCCTGTCATTTTGGATAATGTGGCAATGACTTCTCTAATTGTTTTTTCGTCCTTCATATTTCCATTCTGTAGTTTTTCTGCTAAATGTACAATCGTATCCTTATCTACTTTTGTTTTCTTTTCTACTTTTTTAAAAAAACTGTCTTCAAATTGCATAGATTCCCTCCTAAATTATTCTATGCAAAATTATCATTCTTGAACATTATTCTTGATTATAGAAAATATCATCTGGTTTTAAAGAAAAAATATTCGCGATTTTTTTTGCTACATCGTAGTATAATCTGCGATTATTATGTTCTAATTGCCAGTAATAAGACTTACATACACCTATCTTGTCAGCCATTTCTTGATAAGTGAAACCATACTTTATTCGTAATGCCTCCAACTTATAATTTTTACTTTTCATTTCCATAAAGCACTCCTTAAAGTAACTTAATCATATAATAAATACTTCAAAAAGTCAATTTTGTCTAGTGATGACTAGGTAGACATCACAAACTCTCGCCAATAGACTAAATATAGAAATATGGAGGTAGTTATGTCTGACATTAAGAAAGTTATTGGTAATAATTTGAGATATATTCGTTATCAAAGTGGACTCAGTCAGGAGAAGTTTTATGAGAAATATCATTTAAGTGTGAAATATCTTTCTTCGATTGAACGAGGAGAGATTAATATTGGTGTGGAGCTTTTAGAACAGCTTGCTAATACTTTTCATATCACACCGGCTGAGCTTGTCACTTATTATCCTGATAGAGTGATATCGAAGAAAAGAATTGACCAAAAAAGAAGCCACTAAGGACTTCTTTTTAGTCGGAACGATTTTTAAATTTTAAAATAATAGGAGTTCCTGTAAAATCAAAGTTTTCTCTTAATTTGTTTTCTAAATAACGTTCGTAACTAAAATGAACTAATTTTTTGTCATTGACACGAAAGACAAATTTTGGTGGTTTTGTAGCTTCTTCATTTACAAAATATATTTTTAAACGTCTTCCTTTATAAGATGGAGGTTCGTGTAATGCAACTGCTTCTTCAATCACGCTATTGACAAGGGATGTTTTTACTTCTTTTTGATGATTTTCATATGCTCCAATAATTTCCGGCATGAGCATGTGTATTCTCTTTTTAGTTAAGGCAGATAAAAAGACGACTTTTGCATAAGTTGCAAATTGGAATTCGTATTTTAATAGTTCTTTCCATTTTTTTATGGCAGTATCTTTATTTTCTATGGTATCCCATTTGTTGACACAGATGACTAAGGCTTTCCCAGCATTGATTGCCATTCCTGCAATATGTTTGTCTTGTTCAATAATACCATCTTCGGCACTGATTACAAGAACGCAGACATTGCTTCTTTCTATTGCTCTCATGCTTCTAATTAAGCTATATTTTTCGATATTTTCGTAAATTTTTCCACGCTTTTTTATCCCGGCTGTATCGACCATGATATAGTCTTCTCCATGATAGGTAAACCTTGTATCTGTAGCATCTCTTGTGGTACCTGCAACATTGCTTACAATGGCTCTTTCTTCATTTAGTAAGGCGTTGACTAAGCTTGATTTTCCTGTGTTTGGGCGACCAATAAAGCAAAATCTACAGATGTTTTCTTCTTGTTCTTCTGTTACACCTAAGTCCTCTGTAATCGTATTTAATAATTCTTTTATTCCTAATTTATGAGTTGCTGATACTCCAATTACTTGTTCAAATCCTAGTTCATAAAAGTTATAGATGCTATTTTCTCTTTCTTTGTTATCGATTTTATTTACCACGACTATCACTTCTTTGCCAGACTTTCTAAGGATATCTCTTATCATATAGTCGCTTTGATTTAATTCTGTTTTGCCATCTACAACAAATAAGATAAGGTCTGATTCGTCAATGGCAAAGGTTGCTTGGGCCAATATATCTTGTTTGAAGTTTTCCTTTCCTAACTCTAAGCCACCCGTATCAATTAATGAAAACTTTTTCTGGTTATAATTTACTTCACCATAAATACGGTCTCTGGTAATTCCTGGCATGTCCATGATAATCGATTTTTCTTCGCCTACTAAGCGATTAAAAAGGCTAGATTTCCCAGTATTGGGTCTGCCAATTAAACAAACGCATTTCATGAAAGCACCTCCTTTAACGGGATTTATTTTAACAGAAAATAGATGAAATGTAAATTAACATTTGTTTGCTGGACGAGCTTCTGGTTCTACTTCTTCACAAGCGTTTTCAAGTTCTGTTACAACCTCAGAACGAAGTCCACTTGTATTTAATGTATAAAAGGCATATGCACGTTTGTTATGTTTGTAAAGTCCAATTGTATCTCCATCCATAGCACTTCCCGTATAAGGATTTGTGATATAAGCACCTTCATCATTTTCTTTGTTTGTGATACCTTGTTCTACTAAATAACTTATGGATACTTCGATATAGCAGTCTTCGCTTAAATCGCTTAGATGGTCTTGTCCCCATCTTTTGGCATCCGTTAGTAGTAAATCTACTTTTTCACAATACATGTTTTTCTTAATGTTATTTGATATATTAATTGCACTTGGAACAGCAATGGTTGCAAGTAGAGCAAGAATGACGATTACTGCCAATAATTCAATTAATGTAAATCCATTTTTCATTGTTAACCTCCATTTATTTTCTATGTATAGTATATCGAATATTTTGTTTTTTTTCAATTATCCACACAAGAAAAAAACGAGAATTTTTCTCTCGTTAAAAAGCATCAATGTTTATTTTTACTTTTCCTGTTTTGTTTACATAAGCATAGGCTTGGATTAATGTTCTTAGGGCACTTGCGTTACGACCACTTTTTCCAATCACAGAACCCATGGCACTTTCGGGAATTAGAATATCTAAAATTGTCATATCTTCTTCTCCGGTGTAACTACTTACTTTTACTAAATCAGGTTCTTTGCAGATACTTTTTACTAAAAACTCTGCGTACTCTACAATATTCATCATTATTTACCTGCTTTTTTTTGGTCAGCAAACTTTTTCATAATTCCTTGTTTGCTTAAAATGCTACGTACAGTATCAGTAGGAATAGCGCCTTTACTTAACCAGTATAATGCTTTTTCTTCATTTACTGTTACAGGAGCATCTTTTTTAATTGGGTCATAAGTACCAACTGTCTCTAAAAATCTTCCATCTCTTGGGCTTCTAGAGTCAGCAGCAACAATTCTATAGAAAGGTTTTGCTTTTGAACCCATTCTTTTTAATCTTAATTTTACAGCCATTGTTATACCTCCTTCATAAATACGGTTTTATCATACCAGAGAAAGTATATGTTGTCAAGATAATTTTGTTGACAGTTTATTTTTTAGTTCTCGTTAAACTCAATGCTTCTTCTCTTTTAGAAATGGATTGTTCTGGAAATTTTGCAAAGATATTTGAACTTTTCTCGACTACTGTGTAGACTAAATGTCCATTTTCAAGATGATATTCTTCTAATTCACCACATTTTGGAATTCCATTTTGTTCCGTTAAATATTTTTCTATAGTTACATATTGGTATTCTTGGTCTTCGATACCTGAAAAATACTCGTCTGATGTTACAAACTTTTTAGCATAATAATTTCCCGCTTCATCTATATACACACATTCTTCTTTTCTTAACTCATCGATTGAGTCTATGGGTCTTAATTTATATAAAGGACGATTTTCATCTATTATATTTAGAGGAATGCCTAACGTTTCCTTATTATAAACTTGGTTTATTTTTTCTTCATTAATATAACTCCGATTGTAATATAACTCGTCTTCTATTGTTGGTAATGTCTCTCTATATGTTAGCAAAGCTTTTAAATGGTCATCTTCATATATAGCCCTTCCATATTTATTATAATAAAGTTTTTTTAAGAGATTATTTAGATTTTCTAGGTGATTTGGGAAGACTTCCATGTTCGTATTCAAAATTTGCATTAAGGTTTTATACTCTCCATCCTCTAGGTATGGTTTTATCGCTTCCTCTAAAGCTTGCGAATTTTCTTCGAAATTATATCTCCATATTGGCTCTGGTCCAATGATTTCCATAAGTATTTTTGTGTAACGGACTTCTAAAGGATAAGAGACTTTAGGTTGATCGAAAAATTCTTCGCAAATGATGTTTGCACTGCCTTCTGTGAGTACGCGATAGTCATAGTTTACTTGTAATAAATGGATATATTCATAATAAAGTGTAGCAACGTTTTCCTCATCGATTTGCATATCTAGTTCATAATCCCGAACTTGCATCACATTTGTATCATAAGTGTAATACCCTACGAGATTGTCTTCCGCTCTTTTTTCTCCTTCTAAACCTGTGATATCAATATTAGTATGTCTAGTATAAGCATCGTCTACAAATCCAGAAGTTTCATAGTATGGAACAACATTCTCTATTAGATTTTCGTTCCAAATTAATGACTTTTCTTCTTCATTTATATTATTAGATGCATCAATTCGTGATTTATTTTTTCTTTGATGGTTTCTAATTGCTCTGTTTCTTTGGTAGCTTCTTCTTCCAAATCATCAGCGGATTGTTCTATTGCCATATTGTTTTTATGTTTTCCGTTTAATTCAAAACTAGTCAATGTAGCTAGACTTTGAATAGCAAGTAAAACAAGTTGTAGACTAAGCAATGCTTTTTGCTCTGCTGTTCTTTTTTTCTTTTGTTTCATTTAAAAACACCCTTTGGTAGGAGTTATTTTAGCATATAAGGTTTGTTTTTTCAAGGCTACCTTTCTCTTTTTGGAACAAGGCAAAACGGGTGTCCTGATGGGTCAATTAAGACTTTCCAATCACCTGATTGATATGTGGCTAATACAGCTCCACAGTCTAGGGCATGTTTGATGCTTTCTTCTAAGTCATCCACATAAAAATCTAGGTGCATCATTTGCTGTTGTGTACCTTTTTCTTCTGGCCAAACTGGCCTTTGATAGTTTTTTAACTCTTGAAACACTAATCTTGTTGTGCTTTCTTTTTTGTTTCTCAAAGTTACCCAAAGACCATCTTCGCCATGGTCATAAACTTTTTTCTCCCAACCAAGCAAGTTTTGGTAAAAGTTAGAGAGCATTGCTACATCATCGGTATCAATTACAACGGAACTTAACATCATAAAAATCACTTCTTTCTTAGATTATTATAACAAAAAAAGAAATGCTTTCGCACTTCTATTCGCTTAAATAATCTTCTTTTACTTCATCGATGGAGTCTATTTCTCCTTCATCTATGATTTCTTCATAGTCATCAAAATCATCTTCTACTGGCACTTTGATTTTTGTATCTCCAACAATCTCTACTCCTAGTTCTTTTTCGATATCTAACGCAATATTTCCATCTTCAATTCCGACATTTGTCACGGTTGGTTGTTTTAAGCCTCTTACGATAATCTCAGAATTGTTTGTTAATGTTGCTTCGTCTTTTAGTGGAACACTTAGTAATTCATTATAGCCAAATCGTTTGGTATTTACTTTGGTTTTGGTATCGTTATCATACGCATACCAGACGTTGACGTCAAACGAACCGTTTACACCTACTTTACCATTTTGGTTTACACCAGAAAAGTTATGATTAATTACCCAACAACCAAGAATAGTGCTTACTGTTTCATCAGGAGTAAAAGAAAAGTGCATTGTATTTGTTTTTTTGGCTTTCCCAATTACAGCTTTGGTTACGATTTCTTTAAAACCTGCCATTTCATTCACCTCTAGTTTAATCTATGCAAAACACCCAAAAAATGTGCAAAAGAAAACACTAGTTCATAGTGTCTTCTTGTTTTTGATGCGTTTTTGGTTTGGCAACTAAAATTGTCAGTTCTTTGGTAGAAACTTTTCCTAAAATGCTTTTTACTTTAGGGATGGTTAAGTTTTCAAAGCTTTCTTTTTCATCGTCCCAGATATGACCGAATTTGGCAATGCTATAAGAGATAAAATCATTCACGCTTTCAGGGTCTTCATATCCTAATACTAAATTTGCTATCTCTCCTTTTTTCTTTCTTTCGATATCTTCTTCAAGGATTTCTAAATGACATAGTTTCTCTTTTAGTATTGGAATTACTTCTTCCGGATATTTTGTTTTTGATACGACTTGCAATAATAAGTAATCTTTTTCAAACCAAGCCATTGCTCCCAAAGTTGTGACAAGGTTTTTGCTGGTTAGTTCTTCTTTTAGTAAAGACGTTGTACCAAAGTTTGAAGATAGGACTACTTGAACCCCATTTAAAATGGTGTTGATGTCGTATTCTTCTAAAGGCTTTAAAGGTGTTTTTATTACTAAATATACTTGAGGAACTTCGATTGTAGTTGCAATTTCTTTATATTTTTCAACTACTTTTTTTGGTTCTCGATATTTTTTTAGAACTGGTTTTTGGTATTTTGGAAATTCTTTTTGATTTTGATTATCTTTTACCCAACGAATTACTTCTCTAGGATTTACATTTCCTGTGACTGTTATAAAGCTATTTTTTGGGTGATAAAAGCATCGATACAACAATTTTAAATCTTCTAAAGAAATATTTTGGATATCTTCTAGAGTTCCTACTCCAGGCGTTCGGTTTGGATAAGAGTGAAATAAGCTTTTATTTAATTCAATCATGATGTCACGGCTTGCATTATCAAGATTTCGTCTTGCTTCTTCTAGAATAGGGCCTCTTTCTTTTTCAAATGCGTCTAAAGAAAACTCTTTTTCTTGTGTCACATCTAATAGTAAATTAATCGCTTCTTTGATGTTTTCGGAACCAACAAATTCATAAACTGTTTTGTAGGCGTACGTGGAGGCATTGCTGTAGCAACCTAATTCTTGGAATTTTTTAAGCATATAAGAGCCATTTTCGTCTTTACACATCATATGTTCTAAATAATGGGCAGTTCCAAATGGGACAGTAAAGTTGGTAGTTCCTACTTTAAATTCTACATCTTCACTTCCTACTATATAAGTAAGTGAACCCTTTACGGTATTTATTTTAGGATTTACCCAAACATAAATTCCTAAACCATTTTCGCATTCGTCACAATAGATTTTTTCATCTAGTCCTTTTAATACGATTTCTTTCATCTACTCACCCTCTTCCATTATGAATGTATAAGTTAAGTGCATTTTTTTAGCTAAAGCACATAAATCTTTCTTTGTTACTTTAGGAATTTCTCTTTCAACCTCATCAAAAGATGCTCGGTTAAATACTTCATGATAGTAGTATTTATCGGCGATGGTATATATGTTATCTTGTTGTAAGACACTATCTGATAAATGTTTTTTCTTGGCAGTTTCTAATTCTTCTTCGGTAAATATTCCATCTCGCATTTCTTGGTAAGCTTTTTTTATACAGGCGATGGCTAGTTCAACATTTTCTTTCGTAAGTCCCGTAGTGATGGCAAGATAGGCATCTTTTAATACAAAATCTGTCATATATCCATAGCACAGTGAATTTTCTGCTCGTAAGTATCTACCTAATTTATCACTCAATGCTCCATAGCCAAAGATACGGTCAAAGATTGGAACGACAAAATTTTGTTCAAATGGGGTTAATTCCTCTAATTGATAAATCATGTTTAAAATGGTCTGATTATAGTTTTTTTGAACAGTTTCTTCTTTATAAGAAGTCATAGGATTTTGAATAGTTGTAGGAATTTCTTTTTTTACAATGGCTGATTTATGGAATATTTTCTTAATCATTTTTACAACTTCATCCATATCTAGATTGCCAACGATCACGATTTCACAGATAGAACTTCTAAGCATATTTAAATACTCTTCATAGAGATTTTCTCTGGTAATGCTTTCTAGTTCTTCATGCGTACCGACAAGTCTTTTTCCACTGTAGGAATTAGGAAATAATTTTTCTAAAATTTGTATTCTTGCAAAGCTAGCTGGTTTTTCTTTTGGAGACTCTATTTGAATATGAAGACGTTCTTTTACGACTTCGTATGCTTCTTCTTGCCATATGTTATCAGAAACATTTGGATGCATAATCATGTTAAAGAAAAATGTTAAGGATTTTTCTAAATAATCTTTTTCTGTGATGTATTTTGGGTCAAGGAAATCTATATTAAATGTTGAGATAATATTGTATCCATAACGGCTAGTTCCTCCACCAAAACCAATGTTATAAAGTTCTTCTGAGGCGATAATCATATCTCTTTTGGTCGGATATTTTTTGGAATTGTAAAGCATTGCTTGGTTTAAGAAATTTCTTCTACAAGCATTGACATTTCTAATGTCATCGCGGAAATTTATTTCTAGATAACCATTTTTAAATTTGTCTGTTTTGACTGTAAAGATTTGGAAACTTTCAAAATCATATTTTTTGTACTTCATTTTTTCACCCTCTTTTCTTATTATGTCCTTATTCGTCATTTCTAGTACACTTGTAGCACTCTTCAAAGTAATCATCGGTCATACCCGCGATAAAGTCTATTACTCTTCTTTCTTCGGTTGTATTTTTAAAATATATGTCTTTTTTGAAATTTAAGAAATTTTGATAAATTTTGGAGTCTTTCTTTTCGTTTTGGACATCTTTTAAGTAATGCTCATAGACTTTGTAAAATTTTTCTTTGACTATTTTTCTTTCTTCCTCTGTCATGGAAGGTTCGTATATGTGTATATTATTAAATTTTTTTAAGTCAACAATGGCTTTAAATACGTCATCACTTAGTTTAATGTATGGTTTATCTAAACTATTTTTTATAATATCCATAATAATAGTATTCACGATTTCTCTATTTTTTACCCCTAAAATCTCACGAATATTTTCAGGAATATCTTCTTTTTTTATGAGGTTTAGCATGCAGGCATCTTCAATGTCGCGGCCAAGATAAGCGATGATATCACTGATACGAACAACACAGCCTTCTAGAGTCATTGGTACCAACTCTTTTACAACACCTTTTTCTTGATAGGTATTTTGGTACTCAGCTAGAAATTCTTCTTTGGTTTTTTGTTTGGGATAGTACTCACCCATTACAAATTCGCCATTGTGGCACATAATTGCATCTAAAACTTGAAGGTTAAGATTTCTTCCTAAACCAGCATTATCGATTTCCATTAATAGTCTTACTGACTCGATGTTATGGTTGAAATAGCCTTGTTGTTCTTTTACACTTATTTCATTTAATACGCTTTCTCCATAATGACCATAAGGAACGTGGCCTAAATCGTGGCCCAGACTTGCCGCTTCAATTAAATCCTCATTTAGTCCTAGGGCCCGACCAATGGTTCTTGCGATTTTACTCACGTATTGGACATGAAGCATGCGTTTTGTAATATGGTCGTTGTATTTCTTAGAAAATACTTGGGTCTTATCGCTGTATCTTACGTAAGCATAGGAATAAATAATCCGGTCAATGTCATGAAAAAATGGACTACGGACGTCTTCTTGTTCAGGATGTATGCGAATGGCATCTTCATCTTTGGTAGCGTATTTACTTAATCCAATATTGTGTCTTTGCATATTTTTTTCTAATAAGTTTTCTTTCATTTTACTTCACCTAGATTTATATTATCAGATATTTGTTCGCGATTCAATCATGAAAAAGAAGCAGAATTATAAATCCCACTTCCACTCAGTTATTTCTTTCATATCTACGCCATATTCTTTAATATATGAAGCATGACGTTCTAGCATGTTTTCGCAGTAAAGACGTAGCTCTGTCGTGTCAAACTGTGGTAAATACTCTAATGCTAGTAGTATTAAATGGAAACGATCCATTTTGTTTTGTACTCGCATGTCAAACGGCGTGGTAATTGTTCCTTCTTCGATGTAGCCTCTTACATGCATATTTTGGTTCGTTCTTTTATATGTAAGTTCATGAATGACATTAGGATATCCATGAAACGCAAAGACGATAGGTTTGTTTTTGGTAAAGATGTAGTTGTATTCTGTATCGCTTAAACCATGGGGATGATTTGCTTCTAGTTTCATTAAGTCGACAATGTTAACTACTCGCACTTTTAAATTTGGTAAGTATTTTCTTAAAATGCTTGTTGAGGCCATGACTTCAAGGGTTGGTGTATCTCCTGCACAAGCAAGTACTAAATCAGGATTGTTATCAATGTCGTTACTCGCAAATGCCCAAATACCTAATCCTGCTTTACAATGACGAATTGCTTGGTTCATAGAAAGCCATTGTGGTCTTGGGTGTTTACTTGCAACGATGACATTGACATAGTTTTTGGTTTGTAATACGTGATTTACAACGGATAATAAGGTGTTCGTATCGCATGGTAAGTATACTCTAGACATGCTAGTTTTTTTACTAATAACGTGATTGATGATACCTGGATCTTGATGGGTAAATCCGTTATGGTCTTGTTGCCAGCAGTGACTTGTTACTAATAGATTTAGGGAAGAGATTGGTTTTCGCCAAGAGATTTCACTTGCTACTTTCATCCATTTTGCATGTTGGCTTATCATAGAGTCTACAATTCGCATGAAGGACTCATAACTATGGAAAAGACCATGTCGACCTGTTAGTAAATAGCCTTCTAACCAGCCTTCGCACATGTGTTCTGACAAAAATGAGTCCATAACACGGCCATCGTTTGCTAAGTATTCATCTGTCTCTAAAATTTTATTATCCCATTGTCTTTTTGTTACTTCAAACACGTTATTTAAACGATTTGATAAGGCTTCATCTGGGCCAAAAATTCTAAAGCTACGAGCTTCTTGATTTTCTTTGATTACATCTTTTAAGAAAGTTCCTAATACTCGCATATCTTCTTTTTCGACACTACCAGGATATGGAACTTTTACAGCATATTTTTTGAAATCTGGCATTTTTAAATCTTGTAGTAGTTCTCCGCCATTGGCATGAGGATTTTGTCCCATACAATGACTTAATTCTGGAATAAACTCGCGGTATTCGTCTTTGAGTGTTCCGTTTTTGTCGAATAATTCTTCTGGATGATAGCTTTTTAACCAGCTTTCTAAACGTGTTAAACTTTCTGGGTGGTCTTTTGTTACTTCTACTGGTACTTGATGAGCACGAAATGACCCTTCTATTTGTTTGCCATCGATTTTTTTAGGACCAGTCCAACCTTTTGGAGTGCGTAAGACAATCATAGGCCATAATGGGCGTTCTGTTACGTTTTCTTCACGAGCTAGTTTTTGGATTTCTAATATTCTTTCTACTACTTCATCCATTGTTTTGGCCATTTTTTCATGCATTTTTAAAGGATTGTCTCCTTCTACAAAGTAAGGAGTCCAACCGTAACCTTTTAATAAGTTTTCTAATTCTTCATGACTAATTCTAGCAAGTATCGTTGGATTTGCTATCTTATAGCCATTTAAATGTAGAACAGGAATGACAGCGCCATCTGTTTTTGGATTTAGGAATTTGTTGCCATGCCAACTGGTGGCTAAAGGACCGGTTTCTGCTTCGCCATCGCCGATTACTACTGTTACAAATAAATCTGGATTATCTAAGACAGCACCAAAAGCATGGCTTAAGCTATAACCTAATTCTCCCCCTTCATGAATACTTCCTGGAACTTCTGGAGCGACATGGCTAGATGTTCCGCCTGGGAAGCTAAAATGTTTCATGAATTTTGTTAGGCCTTTTTCATCTTGGGTAAATTCTGGATAACGGTAGCCATAGCTTCCTTCAAAATATGTGTTACTCATTGTTGCTTGGCCAGAGTGACCAGGACCGCTTATCCACATCATATTTAAATGATATTTTTTGATGATACGGTCACAGTGCGTATAAATAAAATTTTGACCGGGAGCACTTCCCCAGTGACCAATTAGTTTGGATTTGACATCTTCAAACTTTAAAGGTCTTTTTAATAAAACATTATCCTTTAGATACAATGATGCCGCAGATACATAATTTACTGCTCTAAAATATCCATCTATTGCTTTTAATTCTTTCTCATTTAAAACTTTTGTCATACTAGCAACCCTCAATTCTAAAATTAGTATACAATAAATTACGCAAAAATACAAAAGAAAAATAGCACTATAAATATTTTCTAAATGAAATTTATACTTGCTTTTTCCTTTTTCTTATTATATAATCATAATGCAACAAAGAAATGCACCCATAGCGCAATTGGATAGAGCGTTAGACTACGGATCTAAAGGTTAGGGGTTCGACTCCCTTTGGGTGCACCATTTTTATTATTCACATTTTCATTTTTTTGGAGTATAATACTTATAGGAAATCGAGAAGTAGCACAATTTGGTAGTGCACTTGGTTTGGGACCAAGGGGTTGCAGGTTCAAATCCTGTCTTCTCGACCATTTTTATTTAACAATACATCTCATTTTATAATGAGATTTTTTTATGTCTTGCAACTCCCTTGGATAAATTTTAAAAATTAACAAATTGTGCTAACTTTCGCTTCCTATTGTATACATGTTCCACCACGCGATATTACCGAGTTTTCTACATCTTCTAACATCTTATCTATACTATTATATCTAGTAATATCTAGGTTTATTTCTTCATCATTTGTATAAAAGTTTTCGATAATATTTGGAGTCTCATATTTTGTCCATACTTCATAAGTATACTCTTGATTATCAATTTGACACGTAATACTCTTGCCTGTTGAAATCGGATGGGCATCGAAGTAATCTTTAAAACATATAATTGCCACTAGTACAAGAAGGCAAATTACGATGATTAACAGTATTATTTTTAATATGTTCAATATCCATTTTGTAGATATGATTTTATTATTATTTTTGGATACTATATCATTTTGCACTAATTCATCTAAACTCACTTGAAATATTTGAGCTAATTTTTTTGATTGTTCTATATCCGGCGAAGTTTCTCCGAGTTCCCATTTGCTTATAGTTTGTCTTGCAACACCTATTTTTTCTGCCAATTGTTCTTGAGACATATGATTTTGTTTTCTTAATTCCAATATTTTATTTCCCATATAATTCCTACCCTCCTTTCTATCTTTATTTTAAATTTTCTTTGCGTGATATTCCACCTTTTTTACTTGGAACTTTCGCCCGTTTTCTTAACAATTGTAATTTTAAAATAAAAAAAGATATAGTTTTTCTTTCTATATCTTCTATAAACTTTTTATCCAATTTTCTAGTTCTATTTGAGAATTTCTACGAATTGTGTTTTCATCAAATTCTAAATTCACATAGTTTTTTAAAGGAACATAGTTTTCTATGTCTTCTTTAGAGTGTCCTATCCATCCACCATTTGTAATAAATGCTCTACAAGTTTTTTTATTTAATTCTTCTTTGTTTTTTTCTAAAAATGACCTCATTGGAGGAGTAATGGCATACCACCAAACTGATGTTCCTAAAATCACTTTATCGTAGTTATTCCAATCTATATTCATTTTTTTTATTGGCACGATTTCTTGTTGGTCCATTTTTTCTTCTTCCATATCCACTAAGGCATTATAGTCTTTTGTGTACGGTATTTCTGGCTCAATCTCGTATAAATCTGCATCGATATTTTCTTTTATTTTTCGGGCGATACTTCTTGTGTTATTTCCATAAGAATAGTAAATAATTGCCGTTTTCAATTTATCACTCTCCTCTTTTATTATACTCCGCTAAATTAAAAATACATAGATTTTTTAAATATCCATGTATTTTTTGTAAAGTGGAAGTAATCCTTCTTTTTTGTGACTAATGCTTGGTTTCATTTGGAAGACTCCAGAATATTCGTTTCCTTCAATCACATCTACACCATCTTTTGTAACTGCAATATCCCATCCTACATACCTTACATGTGGTTCTACTTTGGCTAAGACTTTTACATATTTTATTACTGTTTCAAAATCAGGTATTTGGAACCCTGAAATTTTTGTATTGCTAATGGGATGATATTCATAGATATGTCCTTTTTCATCTATTGCCGGGATTAATACTTTCCCGTCTAATCCAACAAACGTGTACATTCCACCACTACTGAAGTTATCTACTTCGCCGCCATTTCCTATTCTTAAAACTATATTTAGTATTTCTACTTCACCATCATCACGAATAAAACTGATCATTCTTAAAGAGTTTACGCTTTTGGCATATAAGGAATTCATTTTTTCATGTTGGGTAATGCATTCTTCTACTAAGTATTGTTTATTTTTTCTTAGCTCTTGGTATAATTCTTCTGCTTTATAGTCTTTTTGTTCATAAATTTTAATTCCTTTACCACCACATTCATCAATTACTTTACCAATTATTTTTTCTTTCCCTTTCAAGAATGTTTGGAATTCTTCAAAAGAAGATTTTTGCAAATCTATAAAGTCTCTGTGTATGTATTCTTTGAATGTTTGGTTAAATAGAATTTTATCTTTAAATACTTTGGTATATTGTTTGTCATTATATTTTGCGATTATTTTGTTATTAATAGTAGAAGTTAGATATGTTTTTCTTTCTTTTCCTTTTAGTAAATAGAATTCAAATTCAAAATAATCCATGTAGCCTGCCCCATAACGAAAACCACACCAAATACAGTCAAAGAAAATCACGATTTTTGAGCGATTTGTCTTTTTGGCTATCTTTTTTACTACATCTATAAATTGACGCCACTCCAAATTTTTTAATCTTTTTAATATATACTTCATTTTTTTCATATAAATCACTATGATAAAGTATACCATATTGAAAAAATAATACTAGTGTTTTCCAAGTATTATTTTCCTACAATTTTGTCACTTTTTTATTTCTTTTTTTTGAAATTGTATTCTTTTAAAATTTTGACTTGTTCTTCTTCTAATGCAATCTCTTTAATTCTTTTTACAGATACTTCATCAACTAATAATGCTCCATCTTTTTCTTTAATGAAAATTGAAATGGGATTTCTTTTTAGTGTTTTTACTTCAATTTCTTCATTTGTTTCTAAAATAATGATTTTTTTCTTATTTTCTTCTACTATTTTCATTTTTACTTTCTCTTTTCTATAGTATTATAACAAGAAAAAGCTAAAAATTTTGTCAAATAAAGGATATTGTAATTGGTAATTTTTGGCAAATATATTATTTTAAAATATTTGGCTCTTTGGTTGCTTTTGTTAATTGATATTTTTCTAGTATTTCTCTAGAAATTTCTTTCAAAGATCTAGGATCTTTCAAGTATAATGATTGCATTTGCATTTTAAAAACCTCGGGGTTATTTTCTAGAGAATTTGATAATAAAGTAATCAATCTTTCTACTTTTTCTTCTTTTGATTTTGAAAAGATTTCCATTTTTTGCTTCAAAGAATTTGTGAGATTTGGATATGTTGTACTTATTTGTAGCATAGAAGATTTTAAAAAGTATTCTTTTTCTGGATTTGTCATTTGTTTAAAGATGAATTTTTCAAAAATATCCGTGAGTTCCTCTTTTTGATAAGTCAGTTCGCCCATATCACTTAACGTTTCGTTTACTTTTTTTAGCAAGTTTGGATGTAAATATAATAATCTTTCAAACGTCAATTTGTTGACAGATCCATTATTCATTTTTGTGTATTCTATAGTTCTCTCTAGTAAATCCAAGTCGTCTTTTGGAATTGATTCTGGTCTTTTAGGATAATGATATATTTGAATTAATCCTTCTTTTTCTAACCTTTCTAGTTCTTGATACACATTAGGAATTTTTTCTTCTTGAACGACATCTACTGCTGTTTCGGATACTACCTCGGTAAAACCAGTATGAATATCTTTAAAGGAATCGGACTCTAATGTGTAAACAGATGCAGAAGTGTTATATATTACAGAGAAACATTCAGGGACTCTTTCTACTAACTGCCAAGGTTCTGTGTTCTGTCGAAATAGAGAATATACTAAATCATCGCCGGCTACCCCAGAAAATATCACGGGTAAAGTTTTGTCTTCTGTAGCATAGACATAATTTCCGTGAGTCGATTTGTGTGGTATTAATTTTTTGAGGCCACTTGTATGACTTCCATGATAAACATAACTCATGAATTTTGCTCCTGTCCTTTTTTATATTCATGATGTATCGTTCGTAACAGTTTTAAGTCTTCTTGTTCTGCACAAGTTGGGTAATAACCTTTTTCTGTGTTATTTAAAACATCAAGAATTTCTTTTAATTTTTTTTGTACGTCTTCGATATTGTATGTTCCACTTTGAATGGTGTGAATTGTTTCTAATAAATACATTCCTAAAAATTTTGTGCTATCTAATTCTAATATACCTTTACTTTCCACAGTATAAAAGGCAGTTGGTGGTTCATCTAATATTTTAAAAATACTATGTGCCTCTTCTTTTTTTATATTCATTAGTTCTGTGCATACGGCATTATGGTTTTCATTAATTATTTCTTCAGAATTTTCTAGTTGTCCTTGCCAGATAAATGGCATTTTATTTTCTTTGAAACTTTTAGTAATATCCATATTTAAAGAACTATTTATTGTATCATTTACACCTTCTTGATAGTGAATATTTGTGTCAATATTTTTTGCTTGTGTTAATCTTTTTAGAAAGGTAATCATCATCTTTAATTCAGGAATACTGCGATAATGATCTAAGTCTTTTTCTTTGTATACTTTATTTATCAAAATTGTTGAAGAAGATACTTCTAAGTTACTTATTCTATTATTATTTAAACTATATGTAAATGTCATAACAGGATATATTTTATTCACATGCATCTTTGGAAGTGATGCTTTTCCTTTTTTCAGTTCTTCATATAATATACTGTCTTTTTCAATCATACTAGATGTATCTAACATATGAATATGAAGGTTTATACTTCCGTCATCCCTATAAGTGATGGAAAACGCATAATTCATTATTTTAGAGAACTGGAAAGCCTCATAGTATGGATAACCTTTTCTCATAAAGGATAATGCTGCATCTTGAATTTTAAAATTCTTTATTTGTTGAATTTCTTGTTTTATTGTCTCTTCTTTCTCTTCATTTCTTTCTATTTTTCTTTCGTAAGCATTTTCTATTTCTGCTATATCTTTTAAAACGTCTTTTAGCATTGTATATCTTCTTTGACTTGCGTAATCTTTGAATTCTTCTAGCTTTTGGAAAAATTCTACTTCTTCTGTTTGGGAAAAACTTAAGCCTTCCTGACACATTAATAAAATGATTTTTTTATAGAATTGTGGATCTATCCAATCATTTTTGTGATTCATTAATTTTTGACGATAATGATAGATAAATTCTTCTACAAGGTATAACGCAATAGGTTTTCCATTCTTTTTGGCATTGATGAATTTAGGATTTTCTATTAAAAGTCTTTCAATATAAGGGTAATTATAATCTTTTTCGGAAAGAGAAACTAAAATATTATAATATGGCGTTGTGTCTTCTTGAATATCCTCATACACAGGAGATTTTAAGTTAGATAGTAATTTGATTACTTCTTGTAAAAAGTATCGTTCTATTTCAAAGCCTATATCTTTTTTATCGAGACTTCTTTTCTTATTTTTTGCAACATCACTAATTACAATCGCTAGTTCATCTTTCTCTTCTTCTGTTAAATGGTTCGTTTTATTCATTAGTTTTTCTAATTCTACAGGCATACTATACTTTAATCCGACGTAGTATTCTTCTAGATATTTACTTCTTTTGATATCTATAATGAACTCTTTAAATGCTTGATTCATATAAGGCGATTTTAAATGAAGTAGGTCTTCCAATACAGGAGATGGTGGAAGTTCTTTGGTAATTGGTTTGAATCTTTTCTTTTGTTGTAATTTTTTTTGGTTCTCTTTTTGTTTTCTTTTCTCTTTTTTTAGTCTTTTTCGATAATCATTTTTGTATGCGCTAAGATGGTTCATCTGTTCTTTTACTATTTCTATTGCTTCTTGATATTTTCTTTCGTTTGCTTTATCTTTCTGTTCTTTGTAGTAGTTAATTGTTGCAATTAAACCTTGAAACTCGTTGTTTAATTCTTTTTCTAATTGATGTAGCACTTCATAATTTACATATTCATCAAACAAATGGTCTTCATCTTGAAATAATTCTTCTAAATGTGTCATTAAAAATTTAACGTTTTTTGATAATTCTCTTTTATTCATGATACCCTCCCTCAATTTAAATTTAGTATAACACTAATTTCAAAAAAGGAAAGAAAAAACAACCATGTTTCGGTTGTATTTTGATAATTGCTTTTTGATAATTAGATAATGATGATTCTCTCATTCATTTAAAATACCAGTTTATTTTTTATTTCAGCCACTAGCCAGTAGTTGTCCTCATGAAGGAGCGACCTTCAATCTTCAACTACCTACGATCACTACAGGAGACTTGCACTCCCAAATTTCACACGCATAGGAAACTTAAACGAATTGAACGTTTCTTTACCACTTATACCGTTTTCGGCCTGCAGATTTGTGCTACTTTAACCAGTTTCTAATCTTATAGTTTATCACTAAACATCAACTGCAAAATGACTTATTGGCTAATTCTTTTCTTCTCTCTAGGAAGCCACCCTAGTAAGTCGAAAAGTGAATCTCTTTGTTTTCTACCAAAGAAGTTTGTGGTTGTCACGATTAGGACTGTGCCTTATAAACCAATACTTTAAACGACCCATATCTCTTTTCTTACTTTGTAAGTCCCGACAATAATATTGCTATTATTATCTACTCCAATCCCCTAAAAGACCTCTCTATTAGGTAATAAGCACGAGATATAGTCCGTCCAAGGTTGCCTCCTTGTTTTTCATACGGTTCATTATCTAATTATCAAAGAGCAACTTTCAAGTTTATTAGATTTCGTTGATGTATTAGCATTATATGCGATAACGTGTGAAAACGCAACTATTTTTGATGATTTTCTGTATATTTTTCTTTCGATCATAGTTCTATTAGCATTTTTATATAGAAAAAACCTCGATCATGCGAGGTTTATTTATAAACTGGTGGCTCGCTCGGGATTCGAACCCGAGACCCTTTGATTAAAAGTCAAATGCTCTACCTACTGAGCTAGCGAACCAAAAATAAGAATGGCTGCCTCGGGTGGGTTCGAACCACCGGAATGTCAGAGTCAAAGTCTGATGCCTTACCACTTGGCTACGAGGCAATATATATAATGGTGGAGGGACATGGATTTGAACCATGGAACCCGAAGGAACAGATTTACAGTCTGCCGCGTTTGACCACTTCGCTATCCCTCCAATAAAAATGGTGCCGAAAGAGGGACTCGAACCCCCAACCCACTGATTCGTACTACTATAGTTTTCACTACCACAATGTGTTTGTAGTCTGGACTTTCTCTTAACCATATCAATTTATTGTTGACTTAGGTTCGTCGTATAAAGTCTCTACACTCAAGGATTTTCCTTTAGCTCGGGATTGGCATATAAACTGTATCTTTTTCTGTCTTTTCTACCATTTCCTCTATTTGCACCTTTATAAGTTGCAGCCAATGAATGACAGTTCGGACATAAAAGTGTTAAATTGGATTCTGAATTGTTTAGATAATTGCCATCAATATGCTCAATTTCCAATGGAATAATATTGCTAAAAGGATTTATTTTGCTCCATCCACATAATGCACAGCGATAATTATATTTTTCATATAAGTAATGCCGTACGTGATTGGATACTTGATATTTTCCTTTCATGCCATTGGCTAAACCATTTTTCCATTTATAAATATATTCTTTATATTCATAATGATGTTGGCAAGCATTACTACAATAGCTTTTACCTCTTTTTAATGGTTTACCACAATTTTTGCAATCCATAATCCCCCTTCAGTTTACTTAGCTTTCCCCGAATTAGCGACGTCCACTATAATCATTTCTAATTATAGGTGCAAGATAGTTCAACAAGCACTAGGCTTCTATCCCACAAGTCAGTTGCGCTACCAATTACGCTATTTCGGCAAAAAAAATAATGGTGGGCGTTTACGGACTCGAACCGCAGACCCTCTGCTTGTAAGGCAGATGCTCTAACCAACTGAGCTAAACGCCCGTTTCAATTGACACTTAAAATATTACCAAAATTGGTGGTTAATGTCAATTGTAATTTTTCATTTTTTATTAATTTTATTCAAAATTTTTAAAATATTGTTGATACCAGACAATAAAACAGTAAATATTGTATATTTTTCGACCATTATTTTCTTTTTTGTGATAGTGATTTTCTAATAGTTCGTTGATATATTTTTGGTCAAAAAATTCTGGAACGAATGATAAATTGAAAGCATCATGAACTTTTTGATAAAATTTTTCTTCGCGGATCCATTTGGAAAATGGAACTGGAAATCCACATTTTCTTCTTTTTGACCACTCTTCTGGAATTTTATGTTCACTAATACGTCTAAAAATATATTTTGTTTGTTTGTCTTTTAAAAGAAATTTATTCGGAAGTGTACGTGCATAATTGAATACTTCGATATCCATTAATGGAGTTCTTAGCTCTATAGAATGCGACATGCTCATTTTATCTGCTTTCAAAAGAATGTCTTGTGGTAACCAAAAATGGAAATCAATGAACATTTTTTTGGTAAGTTCTGGTTCTTTCTCCACCTTTTTATAGTATGGTTCTAGAATACTTGCAATCGTTTCATCATTTTTTAAGTCATCTGCTAGTATTTTATTGGCTTCCCACTCTTCCATGAATGTGCCATGGCCAATATATCTTTCGTTAAATGGAAGGCCATATTTCACTAAGGTATTTCTTCCTGGAAAATGTGGCAGATGTTTGCAGATATTTCTTATTCCTCTTCTAATGAATAACGGAACTTTCAAATACATTCTTAATGCAAGCGGGTCATTGTACTCGTTATAGCCACCAAACATTTCATCAGAACCTTCTCCAGCTAGCGCTACTTTTACTTGTTTTCTTGTTAATTCTGATAAGAAATATAAAGGTACAGTAGATAGATTAGCGTGTGGTTCATCCGTGTGCCATTCTACTTTTGGTAAGGCATCAAAGAAATCTTCTGGGCTGATTTTTTCCCGAAAGTTTGTGATTTTTAACATTTTTGATAAATCTTTGGCATAATCTGTTTCATCAAAGCCTTCATAAGAGAAGCCAACAGAAAAAGTTTTATCTGGTTTGGCAACACTTACAACGTATGATGAGTCTACTCCTCCAGAAAGGTATGCTCCGACCTCTACATCACTGGTTGTTTGATGGTAATAGATAGAACTTTCTAGTACATTGGTAAGTTCGCTTTCCATTCTTTCAAAGCTTTTTTTCTTGTTTTTATCAAATGAAACTTCAAAATAAGGTTTTACTTTCAATTTGCCGTTTTTGTAATGGAAATAATGACCTGGTTTTAGTTTATAAACATTTTTAAAGAATGTTTCTTCTTTTACAGAATATTGGAAAATCAAGTACATTTTTAAGGCATCTTTGTTTACTTCTTTTTCAAAATCTGGGTGTGCTAGAAATGATTTTATTTCAGATGCAAACATGAAAACATCATCTTTATAGTAATAGTAGAATGGTTTCATTCCAAAATGGTCTCTGGCCCCGATTAGCTCATCGTTTTTTTTGTCATAAATTACAAAGGAAAACATTCCTCTTAGTTTTTCGTAGAGTTTGTCTTTCCATGCATCATAACCATGTAAAATGACTTCCGTATCTGTTTTGGTTTTAAATTTATACCCTTTTCCTTTTAGCTCTTCTTTTAAGCTTTGATAATTGTATATTTCTCCATTAAAGATAATGACTAAAGATTTATCAGCATTATAAATTGGTTGAGAACCACCTTCTACATCTATAATAGATAGTCTTCTATGACCTAAGGCTACCTTGTCATTTACAAAGTATCCTTCTCCATCTGGTCCACGGTGTTTTATCATGTCTGCCATGTTTTTAATAATTTCTGTTTTTTCTTTTTTCTTTTTTTGGTCTATAAACCCTACAATTCCGCACATAATTGCCTCCTTGTTACTTATTATAATACATTTTTCTAAAATTCTACAAATTTCTTTGTTTATTCTTTCCAATAACTGTCTTTATATTCTTTTTGGTAATGCCATAGTCTTTTTTTCATCATTAGAAATCTTAAGAAGTTTTTGTCTTCTTTGCATTCCATTGGACTTACTCTTTTACGCCACATTTTTAAGGCTTTTTGTTTAAATTTGTCATTGCTTACATATTTTTTTATAATTTTTTTTGGAACAAAGGAAAGTAAGATTTCCCCTTTTAAATCTTTTTTTGGTAACTCTTCTTTTTCGATTAAATCTTTTACAAGTGTTTCTACTAAGTTTGCACCTAATGGAGAGATATAGTAACTACATCTTCCTTGACGGGCATTGATTTCTAATACTTTGAATGTCTTTGTTTTTTCATCGTATTTCATATCAAATTCATAGAAGCCATTCATTCCTAAGGTTTCCATAAATGTGATAATTTTCTCTTTCATTGGTTCTGGATCTATCCCAAAGGTATTAAAGCCATTTATTAAGGCAGCAGCATTTCCAACCATGCTTTTACTTCTTTCTTGAATTCCAATCTGGGCAAAGCTAATTACTTTTACTTTGCCTTTTTTATCGACGTAGACGACTGAGTCAAATAGATGCGAATCGTCTCCAGGAATAAACTCTTGTAAAATTAGTCTATCTTTGTATCCTGCTTTTTTAATGAGTTCAATGGTTCTTTTTAATTCTTCTTCACTATTTAGTTTAAATATCTTGTGTTTTCCTGCAAACTCTAAGTGGTTGTATTCTACGACATTGGCTGGCTTTAAAATCATTGGGTAGTTCATGGTTGGAATGACTGTACTTTTTGTTGTATCAAAGTAATAGGTTTCTGGAAAATCTAAGGTAGAATGTTTATAGGTTTTGTAAAATTTTTCTTTGTTAGTTAGTGTTACTAAAACACTTTCTGACTGGTTTGGAAAGATAATGTTTTCTAAAAATTTTTCTTTATTTCTTGCAATATATACGGAATAAGTTTCGTTGGTACTAATCATTAAAATTTTATAATTTGCATTTTCTTTGGCATAGGTATTTACGTATTCTATAAACTTTGTTTCGTCCCATAAATCTTCATGATACTCAATGGTTAAGATATTGGAAAACTTTGTAAATGCAAGTCTATCTTTGGCAATTAAATGAGCTTTTTTGTGATATGCTTCGTATGCACATCTTGCCATATAATAAGCATTTGCATCACTGCCTAGTATTAGTACTTTAAACTCTTTCATAGGACTCCTCCTTAATATGTGATTTCTTCTTCGATATCATTACTTCGATGGACACGGACGACACGGTCACTAATTTGGTTGAATAAATGATAGCTATTTAATCCAAGACGTCTTGTTACACTAGAAATTGGAATGGTACGACCAAATATTTCTACTTTTGTACCAATTTTGATGGGTGTTTCTGAGTAAACCATAATCATGTCCATACAATCTGATACGATTTTGTAACGTTTACTTTCAATGGCTACTTCTTTATAATCTTTGGTTACTCCATCGGCATAACCCACTGGTAGTGTTAAAATGTAGCCGTCTTCTTTTATAGGATAGGCGTTGTACCCTACAACATCACCAACATGAACTTTTCTTGTACTTATAACCTCGGTATACAAAGACATTGCTGTATTTAGTTTTAAATCATTTTCTAGGAATGTCTTGCTACATTCATATTTCTTTTGGTAATGGTTTCTTTTTAGTTTTTGTAGTTTGCTTCTTAGGGAAGTCCCTTCTTTTCTGCTTTGCGAAAAGCCATACATAATAATTCCTAAGCGTACTGCGTTCGCGTATTCTAATTTTGGATGGTTCACTAGAGTTAAACTTCTTCCTAAATGAACCATTGGAATTTCTTTGAAATCAATATTTTTTGTAATATTTAAAAATTTCTTTACTTGATTATCCCAATGAGGGTCCATTACTCCAGATGTTGCAAAATGTGTAAATAAACCTTCTACTACAATTTTTTTGTGTTCTTTTAATAGTTTTAGGGCTTCGTCTAGTTCTTTTCTTGTTTGAAATCCTAAACGGTTCATCCCAGAGTCTATGGCTAGATGCACTTTTAGTTCTGAATAAATATCTTCTTTTAATAGTTCTTTGGTATATTCTAATGACTCGACTGTCAGAGTGATATTGTTGTTAATGGCATCGCTTACAAACTCTAGGGAAATCGGCTCCAATATTAACACTGGGTAATCAGTATATTTTCTTAGAGCAAGAGCTTCTTCCAATGATGATACCGCGAAGTAATTTATTCCTCCTCTTATCATATCTAGAACACATTTCATTCCATGATGATAAGCATTATTTTTTACAACACCTATATAATACTTATAATCTGGATATTTTTTTTTGATTTCTTTTATATTATTTTCTAAAATATTTCCATCTATGTATGCATACGTTTTTCTTTGCATGTTATCACCTTCTTTACCACCTTATTATATCAAAAAAGAGGTTTTCTTTATAGAGAAACCCCACTTTAGTTGACAGCAGAAATGAAAAAAAATTAGGTGTACTCTTAATTTTCTCATTTTCTTCTAAGGTCTAATATCATTTGGTTTATTTCTGGGTTGGCTGTCATGCAAGTAAAACTTTCTATTCTAGCTTTGCTTTTGAAATAACCACTTTCTTTTTGAAATTGTTTTCGTGATAAATTGTGATATGCTTTTACTACTGCATATTTGTTTTCTTCTTTTTGTTCTTCATAATATAGTTCTTCTACAGAATATCCCATTAAAATGTATATTTCGTAAGTTGCTACTAAACATTCTTCTAAGGCAAGATTTTTTTCTTCTAATAATCTATCATAGTTTCTTTTTACTTCATCATCTACTAAAGCTTGGGCTTGAAGTGTTTTGATTGTTTCTTCGATTTCTTTTTTCTCGCTTTCAATTTTTTTAAAGAAACGGACGGACTCTTTCGTATTTAAATATGGCGTTTTTACTTTTCTTAAGTCTTGTTCTCGGGCCACAATTAATTCTTTCTCATATTGTTTGGCACTGATTTTATCTTGGTCTTCTGCCTTTAAAATCTTCTGTTCATAAGCTAGGTTTTCTAAAAATGGAATTTCTTTTATGCAAGCATGTCTTATTAATATTCCTTGCATTTTTGCAGCTTCTACTAAGTATAGAGACTCATGAATACTCAGTTGATATTCATCTGTAGAATGACCACAGCAAATACATTTTAATCCCGTATCTGTTTCTACAAAGCGATGGGGACAATTTTTTTTACCAAAGGATTGAAAGGTAATGTCTGTTTTTAATATTTCTTCTTTTACTTTTTGAAGGTTTTGTATTCTTCTTTGCATGTTACTTAATAAGACTTCATCTTGCCAAGCAGCCGAGATGATATCTAAAAATGCTCTACTTTCTTTTTTTAATTCTTGTGGATCCATGAGGGGAACAAGTTGTAAGAATTTCATTAGTTGTTCTTTTTCTTGGGGTGTTAAATCGGTTTCTTTTTGGGCATGAATTTTCTTTTTTAGTTTTTCTATTTGATGTTGTAATTTTTCTTCACGAGCTTCAAACATTCTTAGGATTTGGATGATTTCTTCTTTATTTAAATTTTCAAAAAATATATTAGTTGGCATAACACACCTCTTTTCTGCGCAGTATATTTTATCAAATTGATGGGAGGTTTACAAGAAATAATTTTGTTTTCTTTTTTTACATTTGACAACCCTTAAGTAAGAATTTATAATAACTCTCATGGATAAAATCATCGTGAACAATTATTCTTTAGATACTGAACAATTAAAGCCTATTTTCGATAATCCAAAATACTCTATGATTGTTGCAGGAGCAGGTTCTGGAAAAACACTTACTTTAATTGGAAAAGTGAAATATTTATTAGAAAACAAATTGTTAAAACCAGAAGAGATTTGTATGATATCTTTTACAAATGAAGCAGTTTTCAATCTCAAGGAAAACATTCAAAAAAATTGTGGTGTAGATGTAGCAGTTTTTACTTTTCATAAACTTGCTTTAGATATTTTGAAACAGGAACATGTTTCTTATCAAATTGCTCCACCGGATTTGCTTTCCTACACTGTTCAAGAGTTTTTTCAAGCCAAATGTTTTGGAAATGCGTTTTTAATAAAAAAATGTTATCAAGTCTTTGACTACCCTTCTTTCTTCTCTTGGAATTTTTTACTAAACTCTCCTAAATTTTCTGGAATTCAAAAGCAAATTATTACGTTTATCAATCTTTGTAAAGCCAATGGCTATTTTCAAAATGATTTAAAAAATATATTACTTCATGCTAAAAAAGAACCTTTACTCTATTTAATCTATGCTATTTATTTGCTTTATGAAAGTCATAAAGAAGCGGCCTCTATTCTGGATTTTGATGATATTATTTTAAAAACAACAGAATATTTAAAAACACATTCGGTATTTTTACCTTATAAAATGTTGATTATCGATGAATTTCAAGATACTTCGTTATGTCGATTTCAATTTATTCAAGAAATACTCAGACTTACTGATGCTTCGTTATGTGTTGTAGGAGATGATTATCAATCTATCTATCATTTTTCAGGATGTGATTTATCGATATTTTTGCAATTTACAAAGTATTATCCAACAGCTAAAGTTTATAAACTAGAGAGGACATACCGTAATAGTGATGAGCTTGTTAAGACTGCAGGAGAGTTTATTCAAAAGAACCCAAATCAAATTAAGAAAGAACTTTGTAGTGATAAGCATTTCAGTAATCCTATTCAATTGGTATTTTATAAAAATGTTGATACTGTCTTAGAAAAAGTACTACAACGAATTCCCAAAGATAAGAAGATTTTTATTTTGGGACGTAACCACTTTGACATGCAAAAATATACTAAGAAGCTTTCTTATACTAAAAGGGACGATAAGCAAATTATCTTTGATAAGTTTCCAAATCATTCTGTTCGTTTTTTAACGGTTCATGCATCTAAGGGATTAGAAAGTGATGTTGTTATTCTTTTAAATCTTGAGCATACTTTATATGGATTTCCTAGTTTAATTCCCGATGAAAGAATTTTATCTCTCATAAAAAAAGAACAGCCTTTTCCTTTTGAAGAAGAACGGAGACTTTTTTATGTAGGGCTTACTAGAACAAAATCTAGTGTATATGTACTTGCTCCTAGGTATCATTCTTCTTGTTTTGTCAAAGAATTAAAAAAACATAAGAATGTAGGAAAATTATTCTTATGAATTTTAGGTTTTAGTAATAAAAAATCTATTTTTTATCATCTTATTGAAATTCAGTTTCTTGATTAGCTTAGATTTTTGTCACTATTTTCTTTTGTACTTTCTTCTACCAGTACTTGTATTGAACTTATTATTTCGATATGAGATATCTTTTCGAATATTAAAGGCATTCTAAATATTCTTTTTAATAAGGCAATTAGATACATCATGAGGGTTAGGGCTCCTACTACTATGATGAAATATTCAAAAAATACTCTGGTAATATATTGTTTATAATAAAGGTAATATCCTAGAAAAGTTAGTCCGAATGGCAAGATGATGTAAAATGCTATCATCCAAAAATAATAGGCAAATATTCTTAACCAGGTTACTTTTTTAGATGATGTAAATTCTAGATGAAAGAATTTCATGCTTAAGGTTTTTCCTTTTAATAAGCATGGTGTGAAAACATAGTATAATAGACTCCATAGGATAAAGATAACACTAAAAACGGAAACCCAATCTTCTAGGTAATGGTGTGTTAAGTATAAGGCTACGAAAAGGAATGCACCATAAATCATGAAATCTATTGTAAAGGATACTACTCTTTTTAAAAATCCTACTCTTGCTCCTTTTTCTAGGGAATTTTCATCGATTTCTTTTCTGGTTGGTAAGAGCTTTAATGGAATAAAGGCAATGATATAGCCGATAACTCCACCTAAGGTATTTAGTATTAAATCATCTACATCAAAGACTCTGTAACTTCTTGGATATATAAAATATAGGCCTGTTAGTTGGGTTAATTCAAAGAATAAAGTTAGGCAAAAGCTTGCAAATAACGTCTTTTTGAAAGAAAACTCAAAATAATAATGTAAATAGATACCAAAAGGAACTGTTAATAAAACGTTAAATAAAGACTCATATACTACTGGATTTTTAAGCGTTGGAAAATAGGTTGCAAAATCACTTATAATAAGACCTGAGTCTGAAAATATTTCGCTAATGAATTGAAATGGAATTAGATTATAGCTTGGTGTAGTCATTTTTGAGACGCTTTCCATACTTGGTAATGGTAAAATGACTAGGAAATAGGCGGTTATCATATATAGAAGAAATGAATAGATGATAATCGTACGATAAGAACTTACTGAACCATATTTATGGTACTGATGGATTATATAAGGAATTGTAAATAATAAAGCAACTAATGGAAAAGCCAAAAGCGCTACTTTGATTGCATAAGAAAAAGTTTCCATAAAACCTCCTTTTTTGATTATAAAGGATTTTTATGAAAATGTGTAGTTTTTTATAAACATTTTGATTCTTTAAATCTTAAAGTGCAAAAAACGACTTTACAAAAGCTATTTTGAAAAGACAATTTAAAATAAAACATCTTGAATATCTTTTTTATATTTTTTTCTCTTTTCATATTCTAAAAGTATGGAAAAACTCTTCTTTTTTCTATTGGTGCTACTGGGTATAATTAAATGATATAAATCTATTAAATAAATGTATTTTTTATCATTGTCCATCGTAAAAAGTAATTGAAATCCTCGTTCATTACTTTCTGAAAGTGTGCCTTTAAATATTATTTGGTTAGATTTGGGTACTTCCAAATTTAATTGAAGTATTTCTCCTACTCTTTTTACTTTTTTTAAATCGGCTCGTGTTTGTATGGAAATATCTCTACTTTTCACAACATAGTCAAACTTTTCAGGATTTTCTGTTAAAGTACAAATAGTATTTTTAATTTCTTGGTTTCTAGAAGAAGATAACCCTCTTTCCAAAAAATTTGTGAATTTAAGTCGATCATCTTTTATGGATTTTTTATTAAGAAAAACTACCTCATTAGTTGGTATGTTTCTATATTTATTTGGGTATTTAATTATCTTTGTATTACTATATTTGCCTTGCAAATTCATTAATTATTTCTTCCTTATCCATAACATTATTATGATAAGCTTGCTCTGGATTAAATTTATTTTTCCAGCAATCCATTTGATGAGTTAATTCTACCAGTCTAAAATCACTAAGTTCAAAAAGTTCTTGGGCTAAATCTTTAATAAAACTTCCAACATATCTTTTTCGGTCATCATTAAATAATTCCTCTTCTGATAATTGTTCATTATTAAAGTGCTTATATACCTCATTAATGACAGGACCGTAAACCCAAGATTGAAAATCTTCATTAAATAGATATTTTGAGTACTCCTTCAATTTTTTTCCATCATTTTCGTCTGAAGCTTTTTGAACAAAAGCACCCCATTCTCCAAATAAGAAAAATAACACTTTTTGTAATTTTAATGGAGAAATATCCTTACCATAAATTTTATTATGTAAATAGTTTAAATATTTCGCTATATCTAAAGCACTAAAAATGCCACTCTTTTTTCTGTCAACCAATTTACTCATATTCTCTTACCTACTCTCATTTTCATTGTACCATAGTTTTGTGATGGTTTAATGACAAATTCTAACATATTTTTTATTTTTGTCAAGTTTACCAACTCCTTTTATTTCGTACTATATCATATAACTTATGCAATAATTGTCGAAAACTGAAAAAGAAAAAAAGAACGTTTTGTTACGTTCTTAATACCCTTTTTTCTTATAATGATCATATAGTTCTTTAAAGCGATTGAAATGAACGATTTCTCTTTGTCTTAAGAAAAGTAATACTCCTATGATATCTTCGTCATCAGTTAAATTAATTAGATTTTCATAGGTTGCTCGTGCTTTTTGTTCTGCGGCCATATCTTCTGATAAATCCGCTAATACGTCTCCTGTTACTGCAAAATATGTTACAGTAAATGGATTTCCAAAAGAGTCAGATGGATAGATGCCTTTGCCATGTTCTGTATAAAGGCTTTGTAAGCCGTTAGCTTTTAATTCTTCTAGACTAGCATCTTTTGTTAGTTGGCTAACCATAGTACAAATCATTTCACAATGACCTAGTTCTTCGGTTGCTATATCATTTAGTAATGCTTTTCCTTTTTCATCTGGCATAGAAAATTTTTGGCTAAAATATCTTAAGGCAGCTCCTAGTTCTCCGTTTGCTCCACCAAATTGGGTAAGTAGGCTTTTGGCCATTCTTAAATCTTTTTTCTTGATATTGATTGGATAATTCAAGTGTTTTACATATTTAAACATATTTACTACCTCCTGTCCTATCCCATGGCCATGGATTGTTAATCCAATTATAACTAGAGCCTTGTGTTTCTGTAATGGTCATAGGTCCATATTTTGAGGTATACATGTCTTCTAATTCATTTTTTTCTTTGACATAACATTTAAATAAATCAAATGTTGTTTTGTCTTCTGGATGGAGGTCTAAATATAAGTTTAAATCATTAATAGCAAATGAATAAGCCATTAATTTAAATAATAAGTTTTCCTTTTCCGTTTCTGGTTGTAATTTAAAATATGTGTAGTTTTTGTATGGAACATATTCGTTTTTTTCTAAATTTCCTCTTAAAAATCCTTCTTCTGGTGTTAAAAATTTATCTACTCTTGTTTCTTTATTGAAATCACTACCAGGAATGGATAAGAAACTTATTGCATAATCAAAATCTGTATTATCAAATAACATAAAATACTCCTTTCAAAAGTAGTATAAGTTAGTTGATAATTTTTGGTTGGGTAGATGACTTACTCTTTTCATATTCTTTCATAATGTTTTTTATTTCGTTAATAAAAGGACTATTTTTTGTTTGATCTTTATTTACTAAGAGATAGACATAATTTTTAGTACGTGTTAAAGCTACATAAAAAAGTCGTCTTTCTTCAGGATATAATATTTTTTCTGTTTCTTTTTTTTCTTTTAAAACATTAGTAAACCAATAAGAAGAAACATTTTCTCTTGGCCAAGCATTTGATAAACCAATTAATATAACTTGATCATAAGTTAATCCTTTTGATTTATGAATTGTCATACCATCCATCTCTAAATCTTTTAGCCCTCGAAACTCTATTTTTGTACCTACCGAGTCTTTGAGTTCCGGTTCTAGAAAGCAACGATTAATAATCTGGTTGGTACGGCCAAGAATTAATATTTTATCTTCTTTGTTTTGGCGATGAATCCATAAAATTAATTTTTTTAATGTTTCATACTCTTCTTGTTCAAATTCTACAAAGCGAATCGGATATTTTAGTTTTTTATCAGAAACTAACTCTTTTTTTATTTGACTTTCATTTTTCATGATGAATGCTCCGGAATAAGAAATCAATTCTTGACTATTACGGTACGTTTTAGTAATATGAAGAAGTTTTGCGCCAGGAAAATATTTTTGAAAATGATAAATATAATCGATTCTTGAACCTGCAAAAGAAAAAATAGTTTGCCAATCATCACCAACCGCGGTCACTTTGGCATGATTTTGGCTAGCTACTTTTCTTGTAAATTCATAACGACTAAAACTGATGTCTTGATACTCATCTATAATGATATGGTTTATATTTAAATCATCTTGTCCTTTTACGTGATCTAAATATAGGGTTGCATAATAAATTAAGTCATCAAAATCAAAGCCATAATTTTCATGGCCATATAGTTCACTTTGGTAATAATGATAAAAATCATCAATATAAGATAATTGAATTTTTAATTCATTTTGTTTTTCCAGTGGCTCTTGTTCTATATATTTTTCTAATTTA
>DVGF01000037.1 GCA_018712835.1 Candidatus Ventrenecus stercoripullorum | reverse complement strand
ATCAAATTTACTAAGCATTTTATCTTTCTTTTTCTCCTCTAACATTTGATTATATAGAAATCTTGTACATCCAAACGTTTTATGAATGAGTACTTCTTGTTCTTTCGTAGGATAAAGCCGAAACTGATAAGCTTTTGTAATTTTCATATGTTGCATCACCTCGTTGATTAACAAAATTATATAACACGAACACACGTTTGTCAATTGTAAATCGTGGGGTATTGTATTACTTTTCTGTTACATAAAAAAAGAAATGGAACTAAGCCATTTCTTTTACTTTGTTTGATAATCTTGATTTTTGACGATCTGCGGTATTTCTTTTTACAAGACCTTTACTTACAGCTCTATCAATATATTTTTGAGTATCTGCAAGGAGTTTTTGAGCATTTTCTTTATCTCCAGCTTCGATAGCTTTATCACATAGTCTGATACAGTTTTTTACACGAGCTTTTAATTCGTGATTATTTTCTGTTTTCTTAGCAATTACTTTAATTGCTTTCTTTGAACTTTTAATATTCGCCATAAATATCTCCTTTCTTCATTAAGTCATCTACAATTTTAACAGAACTTTTCTATTTCGACAAGTCTAAACCACGTATTTTTCGTATGTTTTTTAAAATATTTGTATTGACAAATACTGGGTAGGGGTATAAAATGAGACTAGGAGGAAAAAAATATGGAAAAAGAAAATACCAAGAAAAAAGAAAAACCAAGAACGGTGGAGGAGAAAAAAAGATACACCAATCGCCTTAGTGTCATTGAAGGCCAAATAAGAGGAGTGAAAGAAATGATTTTAACGGATCGTTATTGCGATGACATTCTTATGCAAATGGCTGCGGTAGTAAATTCCTTAAGAAGTTTAGGAACACAAATTTTAAAAGAACATCTATCTACATGTATTACAGAGGAAATGAAAAAAGGAAATCCAGAAGCCGTTGATGAAATTATGAATTTATTCAAAATATTAAAGTAGTAGGTTTCTATGAAAAAAGTGATTTTAAAAATTGAAGGAATGAGTTGTAGTGCTTGTTCTTCTTCACTAGAAAAATACTTAAAAAAACAAGAACATATTTATGATGCTAGCGTAAACCTTGTTCTTTCATTAGCTACGATTACTTACGAAAATCCTTACACCGTAGAAGATTTGATACGTTTTGTAAGGGAATGCGGATATGATAGCCCCGGAGTGTACGATGAGAAAGTAGAGTCCATGCAAGAACAAAAGAAAACGAAAAACTTAATCATCTATGGCATTCTAGCATTATTCGTATTTTATATTTCTATGGCCCATATGTTGGGATTGCCAGAAATACCATTATTTAGTATGCAAAAACATCCATATAACTATGGAGTAATCCTACTTCTTTTTGCAATGTTATACCTGTATTATGGCAGAGATATTTTAAAAAAAGGACTAAAAAGTTTCATGCACAAATCGCCAAACATGGATACCTTAGTAACGATTGGCGCAATTTCTTGCTTTTTATATAGCCTTTATAATCTCATTAAAATGTTTCTTGGTGAACCAACTATGGTAGAACATCTTTATTTCGAATCTTGTGTAATGATCATCTTCTTTGTGAAATTAGGGCGAGTCATTGACTCAAATAGCAAAGAAAAAACCAAAGATGCGATTAAAAGCCTAGTACAAATAACTCCAGAAAAAGCATTACTAAAAAAAGGCAAAGAAGGAATAGAAACAACAATAGACGAAGTAAAAAAAGGCGATATCTTAATAGCAAAACCAGGAATGAAAATTGCCGTAGATGGCACAGTAACCAAAGGCGAGTCTTATTTAAACGAAGCATTTATTACTGGTGAAAGTGCTTTAGTAAAAAAAGCAGTAGGGGATAAAGTCATCGCGGGTAGTATGAATGTAGATGGATACTTAGAATATAAAGCTGAGAAAATTGGCAGAGACTCTACAATCAGTGAAATTGTTCGTTTAGTAATAGAGTCAGTAAATACCAAAGCTCCGATTGCTAGGATTGCTGACAAAGTAAGTGGTATATTTGTTCCAACAATTATGGTGCTATCTATAGTTACCTTAATTGGATATTTACTTCTTGGATACTCCGTAAGTGAAGCAATGATATCATTCGTGACAGTCCTCGTCGTGGCATGTCCTTGTGCGTTAGGCCTAGCAACACCACTAGCAATTGTCGTTGCAAATGGACTCTGTGCGAAACATGGGATATTAGTAAAAAACAGCACAGTATTAGAAGTAGCTTCAACTGTTAATACCGTCGTCTTTGATAAAACAGGAACCTTAACTTATGGAAACTTACAAATTTCAAAAGTATATCATGCCAAAGACATTACTGAAAAATCCTTACTAACCAAAGTAGGAATGTTTGAAAAAAAATCAACTCATCCAATTGCCCAAGCATTTAAGCACTATTTTAATGAGGAAGAAGAAATAACAGATTTTAAAAATATTCCAGGAGTAGGGATGACTGGTAAGATAAAATCAAAAGAAATCTTTATAGGAAGTGACAAACTATTTTCTTTATTATCCATAGAAAATCCATTTCAAAAGGAAGAAAAAAAATTGCTACAATCCCAAAACAGCCTAGTGTATATAATAGAAGATAAAAAAGCGATTGGTCTCATCGGAATAAGAGATGTTGTAAGAAAAGAAGCAAAGTCAGTTGTATCTTACTTACGTCGTCATCATATCGATGTTTACATGCTCTCTGGAGATAACGAAGTAACTTCACACCTAATTGCTAAAGAATGTAATATTGATACGGTCATCGCAAAAGTTTCCCCTCAAGAAAAAACAGCGACAATAAAAAACTTAATGAAAGACAAAACAGTCATGATGGTCGGAGATGGAATAAACGATGCTCCGTCCCTTGCCACGGCCCATGTTGGCGTTTCTGTTGCCGGTGCTTCTGATATTGCCACCGACTCTGCAGAAGTCATTTTAATGAACGAAAACTTAGAAAAAATACCAGAATTCATCAAATTGAGTAAAAGAACAATCAAGAATATCAAACAAAACTTATTCTGGGCGTTTTTCTATAACATAGTGATGATACCAATAGCAATTGGCTTGCTAAAACCATGGGGTATTACGATGAACCCGATGTTTGCATCTCTTGCCATGACCCTAAGTAGCCTCACTGTAATCATAAACGCCTTAAGATTAAAAAAAGAAAGGAAAATAGAATTTGAAAAAAACAATAAAAATTGACGGAATGTCATGTGAGCATTGTGCTAAAAAAGTAGAGCTTGCCCTAAAAAGCATAGCCGAAGTAAAAAAAGTAAAAGTACATCTAAAAAAGAAAGAAGCGATCGTAATCCTTGATGCTTCAGTAGAGAATCAAGTACTAACAAGTACAATTGAAAATTTAGGGTATCAGGTTATAGAAATTCTATAACACCTTGTGCAGCTGTTTTATAAGCTCTGATAAGCCCTCCAGCACCAAGTTTGACGCCACCAAAATACCGGACAACGTAAATAGCTCGATTAACAAGATGATTTCTTTCTAGAGTTTGATAAATAGGGGCTGCACTTGTCCCGCTTGGTTCCTTATCGTCACTTTTTCCTGCTGTATTTTCTAAAAAATATGCATAAGGAATGTGACGACTCTTTTTATGTTCCTCTTTTAATTGTTTCCATACTGTGGTAGCTTCATCTCTGGTCGTTACTTCATAATAATAAGCAATAAACTTTGATTTTTTAATTTCATAAGTATATGTATTTAATAGTTTCATTGAAAACCTCATTTCTTGTAATATTGTATCATAAATATGTGTTTTCTAAAGAAAAATATAGTATACTAAAAAAGAAAGAAAGGGATTTTATGAGAAAAATTCTATTTGTCTGCTACGGAAACATTTGTAGAAGTCCTATGGCAGAGATGATTTTTAAATCACTGGCCAGCAATAAAGAATACTTTTGTGACTCAAAAGCAACCAGCACAGAAGAACTAGGTAGTGGTATCTATCCTGATGCTAGGAAAAAACTAGAAGAAAAAGGAATTCCAGTTCTACCTCATGTAGCATCTCAAGTGACAAAAGAAGATTATGAAACATATGATGAAATTTATGCCATGGAAGAAAAAAATATCTGTGATTTATTAAAAATTTTTGGCACAGATAAAGACCATAAAATTCACTTATTACTAGAGAATAGAAATATCGAAGAACCGTGGTTTACAAGAGATTTTGAAACGGCTTATCAAAGTATTTTGAAGGGGTGCAAAAGGATTTTAGAAAAAAAGTAGGAGGTGATAGTATGCTCAAAGAAAAACTTGCTCAAGTTCCTAATTTGCCGGGAAGTTATCAGATGAAAAACAAACATGGTGTGATTATTTATGTTGGAAAAGCCAAAAATCTTCATCGCCGGGTCAATTCTTATTTTAATCGAACACAAACAGGAAAAACAGCAAAGATGGTAAGTGAAATATCCGATTTTTCTTATATTGTAACATCAAGTGAACTAGAAGCATTCTTACTAGAAATTAATCTAATCAAACAATATGACCCAAAATACAACGTGCTACTAAAAGACGATAAAAGTTATCCATATATCGAGTATATTTCAAAACCTTATCCACGCCTTAAAGTATCCCGTTATTTAAGTATCAAAAAGAAGGACCATAAAAAGTTGTTTGGCCCTTATCCTAATGCTTATGCAGCAAGAAGGATCGTAGCCTTATTAAACCGCTTATATCCTTTAAAAAAATGCGAAGGAAATCCTAAAAAAGTTTGCCTTTATTACCACATCGGTGAGTGTCTAGGCTATTGTGAAAAAAGCTATAAAGAAGAAGACTTAGCAAAAATGGAAACAGAAATTCTATCCTTCTTAAATGGCAATGACAAAATACTAAAAGACAAAATCATGGAAAAAATAAAAACCTATAGTGAGTCTTTAAACTTTGAACTGGCCCTAGAATTAAAAAAAGAACTCGATTATATGAATATCGTACTCGATAAACAAAAGATTACATTACAAGACCTAACCAACCGTGATTGCATTGGCTACTATTTTAACAACGGCTATGTATCCGTACAAATCTTATTTTTAAGAAACGGAAAATTAGTCGGAGGACACACCGATATTTTCCCAATCGTGAGCGATATTAAAGAAGATATGGAGCATTATATCGTTTCCTTTTACCAAAGACATGAAATACCAAAAGAAATACTAATTGATGAAAGCATTTGCACTGATGTGTTACAAGAATATTTTAATCATATTTTTGTTGTCCCTCAAAAAGGCCAAAAGAAAAAGCTTTTAGGAATGGCACGTGACAATGCCAAAATCAACCTAACGAATGAATTCGAATTAATTAAGAAAAAAGAAAGCCAGACCGATGGTGCCAACGAAGAATTAAGAAAACTACTACATCTAGAAGTATTAGACCGAATTGATTTATTTGATAACTCAAACCTTTTTGGCGATTGGAGTGTTTCCGGAATGGTTGTCTTTAAAAATGGCCGCCCAGCCAAAAACGAATACCGAAAATATAAAATTAGTTTTGATAAAAATGATGACTATGGCATGATGAAAGAAGTCATTTACCGTCGTTACCAAAGAGCCTTAGTCGAAAAAACAGAACTACCTGATTTAATCATTGTCGATGGTGGAATTGGCCAAATCCATGCTTGTAAAGAAATATTGGATGCCCTAAACCTTCCTATCAAAGTCTGTGGACTTAAGAAAAACGATAAGCATAGAACCAATGATTTAGTAGACGGAGATACCTTAGAACTGGTAGACATTCCAAAAGACTCTTTAGTATTTCACTACCTTACGAGAATGCAAGATGAAGTCCATCGCTATACCATTAATTACCACCGTCAAATAAGAAGCAAAGGTTCCATCAGCAGTGTCTTAGATAATATTCCAGGAATTGGTGCCAAAAGAAAAAAAGAACTAATAAAAAAATTTGGAAGTGTCACCAAAATGGAAAGCGCCACTTTAGAAGAACTAACAAGCATTCTACCAGAGCAAGTCGCTTTATCCTTACAAGATTACCTGCGTTCTAGAAAAGAGGAAAAATAATTTTTCTCTTTTTTTGTCGAAACAGTTTCAAAACCATCTTTTTTCCTCTATATTAGAATAGGGCGGGGTGATTACGTGCTAAGTCTCAATTTAGAGTATAAAGAAGAAAATCTTTATGCAAAATTAGTTGGTAAATTAACAAGGAAAGAAACCTACAAACTAGAGGGGTACATTATTCCATATTTAAAACTAGGAAAAGTAAAAAATTTCTATTGCAACTGTGAAAAACTAAAGAAAATGGATGCCGAAGGAAGACATTCCTTGTTTCGAGTAAAAGTGATATTAAAACGCTACAACGGAAGTTTAATTTTATCTGGCGTGAGGGAAGACTTAAAAAAAGATTTGATAGGATACCGTATGCGCATACAATAAAGAAAGGACATGAGTTTTGAAAGCGGAAACCTTACTAAATGATTTAACACCTCTAATAAAACACATTGCCAAAGGCTTTTATGGTGTTCCACTAGAAGATTTAATGCAAGCAGGCGCCATGGGAGTACAAAAAGCTTATTTAAATTATCAAAAAAATGGAACATGCAAATTTTCTACCTATGCTTACAAATATATTTACGGAGAAATGTATGATTTTGTAAATAAGGAACGTAAAATAAAAGTAAGCAAGGAAATTTTGAGACTAGCCAAACAAATCGAAGTAACTCGCAACACCCTAAGTTTAAAATTAGGTAAAATTCCATCGTACGAGGAAGTTGCCCAATTTCTAGAACTTAGGTTATCTGATGTTTTGGAAGCAATTTATCTAACGAGTGCAGTGATTAGTTTAGATAAAAAAGAAGAGGAACAAAGAGATTTCTATGAAACAATTCCTCAAAAAGAACGGTTCTCTATAGAGGATAAGCTTACTCTATTAGATAGTATCAGCACCCTTCCAGAACCAGAACAAAGTATTATCAAATACCGTTACTATGGAGATTTGACGCAAAGTGAAACCGCGGGACTTTTAGGCTTATCCCAAGTAAAGGTATCAAGATACGAAACGAAAGGCCTAAGGCAATTAAGAAAGTACTATGAATAGCACTTTCTTTTTTTTGAAGTTTTTGCTAAAATATAGATATGTCCCATTAGTAAAATGGATATTACAAGCCCCTCCTAAGGGGTTGTTTAAAATAAAGGAAAATGTATTAGAAACCTTTATTTTACGAGGAAGGACAGAATTTAAAGAAATAAGATAGTCGCAAAATAGTCGCGAAAATTTGTCTTTATCTTTAAAAAAAACAATAAAGTTTTGAAAAAATTACCTTAATTTTGATATTTATTTGTTAAGATTAAGGTATATGTCCCTGTAGCATAATAGGAAAATGCCTTCGCCTCCTAAGCGAAAGATTGGGTGTTCGAGTCACCTCAGGGACGCCATAAGGAATTGACTAACTAGAAATAGTTAGTTTTTATATTATAAAATAATTAATTATGGTATAATGGGTTCAAGATTAAGTTTAGAGTAGCAATAGTTATTTAGAAATTTGCAGGAAAGAAAGGAGTTTTGAATGTATAAAAAGATAGTATTCATACTTATAATCATTGGCTGTTGTATAACGCTTACCCTGATTTTTGTGAAAAAACCGAAAGAAACATATACTTTAGATGAACTGAAAAACTTACTAAAACAAACAGAAACGATGGTGATATGTCTATATGATGTTCATAATCCTTATGAGGTTTGTTCTGACGAGGATATCATTGAAAGCATTACAGATAAAAGTAAAATTGAGCAAATTGTTTCTTTCATCATGCCGTTAGATGTATCCACTGGCACATCAACTATGGAAGGAGCAGCTTTGGTAGTTCATGCGCTTGATGAAAATGAAAATTTACTGGTTAACGTTTTCTACTCTCCATATGTAGGGATAGAGAAAGGTGACTCTTTTTATTATCTAAGTCGCGATAGCTATATTATACAAAGTATCACAGAGTTACTTAATATTGATACAGAAAAACTTTTAATGAAGGTAAAATAGAAGAACAAACTGATGATTCGCTTAATAGAAAGCTTTAAAATTTGTAAGAAAGAGGGAAAAATGAAAAAGGCAAATGCGAAAGATTTTTTAGGAAAAAAAGTGATTGTAAAGATCGATAGGCAGCTGGGTTCAAAGCATCCTAAACATGGATTCATATATATGTTAAATTATGGATTTATTCCAAATACAGTGAGCGGAGATGGCGAAGAATTAGATGCTTATGTTTTAGGAGAATTTGCTCCAGTAAAGAATTTTGAAGGGTATGTGATAGCAGTAATTCATAGAACAAATGATGATGACGATAAATTGGTCGTGACAAAAGAAGGAGTTGATTATTCAAATGACGCGATTAGAGCATTGACTGAATTTCAAGAGAGATTTTTTGAATCTATAATAATTAGATAAAAAAAGAAATGACTTTGACAGAACAAAATACACAATAAATATTTTTAATAAAAAAATTTAGAAACATCTAGATTATCAAGATGTTTTTTGATATAATTTTTTTGGAATACAAAATGGGGCGATAAAAATGTTTCAATTAACAGGATTTCAACAATTACAATTTTTAGATCATGGACAAATAGTTGGAAAAGTATATTATAATGGAAATTTTCCGTTTGCCAAAGAAAAAGCAAGACCATTTGTCAGAAACCAAAAAATGGTAATCAAGTCAGACGGACGTGTGAACTATGCCTTATTAGATCAATTTGTAGTTTCGTCTTTAACCGATTTTTATCAAAAAATCAGCACAATAAAAGATGCAGAAGAACGCACAAAACAAATTAACGAATATCAAAATTTATACTATTTATGGCAAAAAGTAATGCAAGCCAAACAATCAGGTGACATAAATCTAAATAGTTATTATGATGATGTTGTCTACCAATTATATTTAAGAGGATATCGAAATTAATGCCGAACAGGCATTTTAAAAAAATCAAATATTGAACAAAAGTTCTATACGAGGTGACATGATGCAAACAATAAAAGGAAATATTAGAACAACGATTTATATGAGCGAAAATGGCTTTTTTGTCGGAACATTTAAAATAAAAGAGGCGAGCGATGAATTAAAAGAACTATTAAACAAAGTAATTACAATTACTGGTCTAATCATTGACCCAAACGAAGAAGATACCTATATTCTAACAGGAACCTATCAAAAACATGAAAGATATGGCTTTCAATTTCAATTTAGCGAATATCAAAAAGTGATACCAGAAGGCAAAGATGCTGTAGTTGAATTTCTATCTAGTCCATTAATTAAAGGCTGTGGTAAAAAAACAGCCCAAGCAATAGTGGATACTTTAGGAGATGAAGCTCTAAATATTATCAAAGAAAGTGAAAGTAATTTAATGATAGTTCCTGGTATGACTCCCAAAAAAGCAGCAAATATATATTTAAGCCTATTACAGTATAGCGAAACAGACGATATATTAGTCAAACTAAAGAGTCTAGGCTTTTCCATTGCAGAAGCTACCAAAATTGTCAAAAAGTTTCATGATCAAACCCTAAGAATTGTCGAAGAAAATATTTATTATTTAAAAGAATATGTGTCATTTGATAAATTAGACCGTATCTTTTTAGGAAGTCATGAGTTAGAAGACCCAGTAAGATTACAAGAATGCCTCGTTGAAGCAATGGAAAGAATAAGTAACACAAGTGGCGATGTCTACTACCAAAAAGAAGAAATATTGGATGCAATGAAAAGCTACTTTAAAGTATTTTTAGATGAAGCATCCTGCGACCCAATCTTAACACGATTAGAAGACCAAAACAGAGTGATAATAGAGCATGACCGGATTTATTTAACAAAATACTATGAAATGGAAGAAGATATCGCATATTATTTACAGAAAAAAATGTCTTATCCAGATAAAGAAATCAAAAATTTAAAAGAAAAATTGAGTTATTTAGAAGAGTTACTTGGTGTAACTTACAACAAAGACCAAAAAACAGCGATTATCGAAGCCTTAATTCATCCTGTTTCTATTATATCAGGAGGTCCAGGAACCGGAAAAACGACCATCATCAATGCAATTACAAAACTATATATAGACATATACAAACTCTCGCCAATTGATGTATTATCCCAAATCGCTCTGTTAGCTCCAACAGGAAGAGCAGCAAAAAAACTATCTGCCAGTACAAACTTGCCTGCCATGACAATCCATCGCTATTTAAAATGGAATAAAGATACCAATGATTTTGCCATAAACGAACAAAATAAAAACCGTCAAAAATTAATTATTGTCGATGAAACAAGTATGATTGATGAATACCTATTTTCTTCGTTACTAAAAGGAATATTAGAAGAAGCTCAAATCGTTTTTGTTGGCGATACCTTCCAACTTCCTAGTGTCGGAGCAGGTTTAGTACTAAATGACCTTGTATCCTCCAACCTGTTTCCTTATACCTATCTAGAGTCCATTTACCGGCAAAGTGATAACTCTTATATTCCAATTCTTGCCAAAGAAATCAAAGAGCATCAGCTGGGACAAGATTTTGAAGAAAAAAAAGACGATTACAATTTCATTGAATGCGACTCCAAACAACTAAAAGGAATGCTTAAAAAAATTGTAGAAAAAAGTATTGAAAAAGGTCTAAAAGTAGACGACGTTCAAGTACTAGCCCCGATGTATAAAGGCGAGAATGGAATTGATAATTTAAACGTCTTACTGCAAGATTTACTAAATCCTCCAAATGAAGAAAAAAATGAATTTCCATATTACGATGTTGTGTATCGTGAACAAGACAAAGTATTACAACTAGTAAATAACCCAGATTGCAATGTATATAATGGAGATATTGGATATATCGAGTCTATTAAAGAAAAAGCACTACCAAAAAAACATTTAGAAATAGTAATAGATTTTGATGGCAATCGAGTAGTCTATACAAAAGAAGATTTAAACAGTATTAAACATGCCTATGCGATTACCATTCATAAAAGTCAAGGAAGCGAATTTCCTCATGTTATCCTTCCAATCAGCAAAAACTATTATAAAATGCTATACAATAAACTCATTTATACAGGTGTTTCTAGAGCCAAAAAAAGCTTAATATTAATTGGGGAAGTCACTGCCTTTCAGATGGCTATTTCCAATGATTATTCTACCGATAGAAAAACATCTTTAAAAGAGAAGTTATGGTATACATTCGATAAAAAACACCATACTAATCATGAGGTGATAAAATGAAAAATATGTTAATTGGGCTTGGTATAGGAATGGCCGGGGGAATTACATTAGCCACTTACGCCTTAACAAATCCAAAAACAAAACAAAATGCTGATAAAATGTTAAATACAGCCCTTGACAGTGCCACGACAGCAATGGACACGATGAAAAGAAAGATGAAATAGTCTTTCTTTTTCTATGTAATTATTTTGAAATAACGTACTAAGAAAATATAATAACAAAAACAATGACTCTTCAAAGAAAGAAAAAGAACTCCAACAAGTGTATCAAAGAGTTAGAACAATTAGAATAGATCAAGATTAAAACAACTTTTTTGTATAAAATGAAATTTCTTTATTCATATTAATAATGGAGGTTAGCGATGAATAAAGATGAATATCAAAAATTGGTGAAAGATTTTACACCGAAAGAAAAAAAGGGAAAAAACGCTTTAATTGCTTTTTGTGTTGGGGGACTGGTTGGATTTCTAGGCGAAGTAGTTGCCATGATTTTACAAAATTCATTTGGAATGGAAGTGCAAGAGTCTTACATCTGGCTTTGTGTTATCGTAATTTTTATAGCTAGTTTCTTTACCGCTTTAGGGTTCTTTGATAATTGGGTAAGCAAATGCAAAGCGGGTTTATTTTTACCAACAACAGGATTTGCTCATTCCGTGACAAGTGCCGCTTTAGACTACAGAAAAGATGGACTGATTACCGGGTTAGGTTCTAGCTTCTTTAAACTTGCTGGAAGCGTTATTCTTTATGGAATTATCAGTGGCTTTTTCTTAAGCATTCTAGGGGTGATAATCCATGGCCAGTAAAAAACTAAATAACATCTACATCAAAGATGCATTTTCCATTGCGGGTCCTGTAGAAAAAAAAGGGGCTATCAAAAATTATGATTTAGAAATGGATGATTATTACTACGGAGAAAAAACTTTTGAACAAGCAGAAATCAAAATGCAACGAGAAGTAATTGATAACTTGCTACTAAAAAACAAATTAATGAATAGTGAGATTGATGTTCTAGTAGGAGGAGATTTATCCAATCAAATTAGTGTCTCTTGCTATGCTGCGAGTAATTATAACATTCCATTTTTTGGAGTCTATTCCGCCTGTGCTTCTTTTATAGAAGGACTAATTACAGCATCGGAATTAATTGAAAGCAAAAGAAAAGCTTATGCCATCTGTGTGACATCATCTCATAATCTTCATGCTGAAAAACAGTTTCGCTTTCCTATCGAGTATGGTGCTCCAAAACCAGCTACAACAACATTTACTGCGACCGGCGCAGTTGCTACATTACTCACAAAAGAACCAAGCAAAATAAAAGTTGAAAGCTACACCATCGGGAAAGTAGAAGACATGGGATGCAAAGATGCCAGTCATATGGGGGCTGTGATGACACCAGCAGCCGCAAGTGTTCTAGTAACCCACCTAACAGAACTAAAACGTAACATAGATTATTACGATTTGATTTTGACGGGTGATTTAGGGTGTATTGGTTCTAAAATATTAAAAGAATATTTAAAAAGGGCATACAACTTAAAAATAAAAAGACATTTAGATTCTGGTTGTGAACTGTACTTAAAGAGCCAAGAAGAAACCTATGCCGGTGCAAGTGGACCGGTGGCCTTACCATTATACTTATTTAATAAAATATTAAAAGAAAAAAAATATAAAAAAATTTTATTAATAGGAACAGGTTCCTTACATAATCCATTCTTCGTCAATCAAAAATTAAGTATTCCAGCAGTCGCACATGCCGTATCATTGGAGGTGATATAATGATTTTCCTTACATCATTTTTAGTATCCGGACTCTTTTGCTTAGTCGCTCAAGTAATACTAGATAATACCAAATTAACTCCCGGACATATTACATCTATGTTTACCGTATTAGGAGCAATTCTTTCATTTCTTGGCATTTATCCAAAATTAATAGAATTTGCTGGAGCTGGCGCAACCGTGCAAATTTCAAACTTTGGTCATTTACTTTACATGGGTGGAGTAGAGGGCTTTAAAGAAATGGGAGTCATTGGTTTTGCTAGTGGACTTCTTGTAAAAAGCTCAACCGCTATTGTCGCAGCCGTAGTCTTTGCTTTTATCTTTGCATTATTATTTAAACCGAAAAATTAAAAATCATAAGGAAGAGGAAAAACACTTTTTCTTTTTTTTGTTTTTTGCTATAATAGAGGTAGAATAGAAAATGGTGAAGAAATATGGCAAAAAAAAAGAAAGAACAAATCGTTTTAAATAAAACAGAGTTAATGCCAACAACGATTGGTACTCTAGACCAAAAAGAAAATGGACCTATTGTCGCGATCGTTTTAATTGTGTTATTTGTGGTATGTATTTTCTTGCTACCATACGTAAATGAATGGCTCCAAGAACCAGATCAAATTACAACGCCACCTCCAAGTACAACAACTCCTTCTGATGATGAGCCAAATGTAGATGAACCAACCGATGATGTAACTTATTATACAATATCAAATGGCTTAACCATTGATTTAGAAGGATTTCAATTTTCTTCCTTTGCTGTAAATTCTACAAATCAAACGTTAAACTTTACCTTAACAAATGTAAGTGGCAAAGAAGATTTCTTTGAAACAAGCAACTATTTCATGGAACTGTATTCTAGTGATAATAAATTATTACAAAGAATAAAACTAGAAAAAGAAAATATTGTAACTTCATCTACATATTCCTACGATGCTAGTACCGCTTTTAGTAACGGGACAATTAACAAATTAACATTAAGTAATATCGCGACAAGTGATTATCCAAACGTATCTCTTTCTAACGATACAACAGGAACACCTTATTTAACTTGTACTAAAGATAACCAAACTCTAACATACTATTTCACAGAACAAGAAGGAACTTACGAGTTAAATCAACTACGAGAAAGAATAACTTTCCAAAATACTGCTCAAGATTATAACACAACACTAGAAAACTATACTACCTTAGTAGCATCATTAAATAATGTGGCCGGTGTAACTACTGATTTAGTACCAACAACTAGTGGCTTTACTTTCGAACTAACCTTACACTTAGGAAGTGTTACAAATGCAACAATGAACCGTTATTTTAAAGATTTCATCTACTACGCGGCAAATACCGAAGCAAAAGTAGTAGCATTTGAACTAGAAAGTGAAGATTATACTTGCCAGTAAGACCAGGATAAACGCATGAAATTTTGAAAATGCGTTTTTTTCATGTATAATAAATGCAAAGAATAAAGTTGGTGAAGTATGGCTAAGAAGTGTAAAAAGTTGGAGGAAATAAAAGCAATGTTTAAAGACACAGAAATAGATTTAAACCAAATAGAAACAAATGAACTGCAAAATTTTATGATTATATTTAAAGATCAAAATGACACAAGAATGCAAGGCAAAGTAAAACACTTGATGAGTGATATCATAATGATTTGTTTTTTAGCAATCCTAGCAAGATGTGATGGCTGGGATGAAATTGCAATGTTTGCAAAATCAAAAGAAGAATGGCTAAATAAATTCCTTGAACTTCCAAATGGTATACCTTCTCACGATACAATGCAAAGAGTAATTTCATTATTAAATCCAGAAACTTTATATAGTAGTTGTATAAAATTTTTAATAGAAAAAATAGATGAATTAACAAAAGACGAATCTTTAAAAGATGTATTATCTATGGATGGAAAAGTTACCAAAGGGAGTGGTAGAAATAAAGAAAATACCGAAGAAATAAAAGCATTAAATACAATGAGTATCTATTCCCATAATTATGGAGTATCCTTAGTACAAGATTATATAGAAGATAAAAGTAATGAAATACCTATGGGACCAGAACTAATAAAAAAGTTAGATTTAACAAATTGTATATTAACAGCAGATGCCCTAAATACTCAAAAAGAGACGGTTTCAGCAATCAAAGAAGCACATGGAGATTATGTTTTAGCATTAAAGAAGAATCAGAAAACATTTTATGATGATGTAAAAGATTATTTAGATGATATCGATATATTAAAAGAGATAAAAAAAGAAAATTATGCTGAAGATGTTGAAAAATCACATAGTAAAATTATCACAAGAAAATATTATATGACAAGTAAAATATCCTGGTTAGAAAATAAAGAAAAGTGGGAAAAGTTAAAATCTATAGGAGTTGAGAAAAAAACAATTGAATCAATACAAACTGGTGAAGTAACTGAAGAAAATAGATACTTTATAATTAGTTTTAAAGATGATATTCATTCATTTGCAGATGCGGTAAGAAAGCATTGGGGAGTAGAAAATAATTTACATGCCCCATTAGATATAGTATTTAAAGAAGATGCTAATAGAACATTAGAAAAAAATGGTGCAAAAAATTTAGGAATATTGAAGAGAATTTGTTTAGCGGTTTTAAAGTTTGTACAAACATATTATAATTTGAGTTTAAATAAAATTAGATTTTTATTATCTATAGATTTTGAAAAAGAAATAGAAAATGTGTTTAAATTACTAAATACAAATGATATTGCCAAATTATTAGAAAAAAACACATGATTTAAATTTTCATGCGTTTATCCTGCAGTAAGACCTTTTGGTCTTTTTTCTTTGCGTTTTTTTTAGTATAATACAAAGGAGGGTGAGCTTTTATGAATTACGAAATTCATTTAGAAAATTTTGATGGACCACTAGATTTATTACTTCATCTAGTAAAAGAAACAAAATTAGATATCTATGAAATTAACATGTCTTCCATTATTGAAAGTTATTTAAAATATATTTCCGATTTACAAACTTTAAATATCGATGTTGGTAGTGAATTCCTTTTAATGGCATCAAGTCTTCTGCATTTAAAAAGTAAAATGCTCATTGGCAAAACAACAGAAACAGAAAAATCTGAAGACGAATACGCCATTGAAAGTGAAGAAGATTTAAAAGAACGGATTATTGAATATGAAAAATATAAAAACATTACCCAAGAACTAAAAGCACTAGAAGAAAAAAGAAAAGAAGTCTATACCAAACTTCCTGAGAATTTAAAAGAGTACATGACTGTACCAGAACTATTTAATGAAAACAATCTAACCGTAGAAGATCTAGTAAATGCCCTAAAAAATGTAGAAGCAAGACTACACTATAAAGAACCAGTAGAAACAAGAATTACAACCAAAGAAATAAGTGTAAAAGAACGCACAATATTTATTAGAGATATTCTAAAAACAAAAAGAAAATGTGATTTTACCGAATTGTTTGAATACGGAACAAAAGATTATATCATAGCTACCTTTTTAGCAATTTTAGAAATGTGCAAAGCAAAAGAATTAAAACTGACGCAAGAAAGTAGCTTTAATTCAATTACAGTGGAGGCGATTATATGAATTTAGAAGGAGTATTAGAAGGATTATTGTTTGTTCAAGGAGATGAAGGAGTCACTCTAGAGTCTATCTGTGATATTTTAGAAATCGATAAAGAACAAGCCAAAGAACTCTTAATGAAATTAAGAGAGTCCTACGAACAAGAAAATAGGGGAATGAGAATTCGTTTTTTAGGAAATGCATTTAAATTAACAACCAAAGAAGAACATAAACCATATTATCAAAAACTAGTACTAACAGAAGAAAACAATACTCTTAGTCCATCTGCTTTAGAAGTACTAGCCATCATCGCATACAATGAACCAGTAACAAGAGTAGAAATCGATGAGTTAAGAGGAGTTTCTTCTGACTATACAATACGAAAATTACTAGCCAAAGGATTTATTAAAGAAGCTGGAAAAAGCACAATGCCAGGTCGTCCTAATCTTTATAAAACAACCCATGAATTCTTAGATTATTTTGGACTAGCAACACTAGATGATTTACCAAAACTAGAAAAAGAAAATGATTATGGAAGACAAACAGAATTATTTACATCTATCTATAAAGAAAAAGAAGAGGTAGGAAGCTAAAAAAATGACAGACTTTAATACGTTTGCTAATTCGCTTGTTAATATTACAAACGAAAATAAAAAGGGAAAAATCATTCGAATTGTAGAACAAGAAAAGAAAAAATTACTTGAGAAAGTAGATTCTTTAGAAGGCTTTTGTAAATATATAGCTTCGCAGATAGAATATGAATTAAAGAAAACAGATTCAAGTCTGTTGGTTTATTATATAGATTTAAATACCTTGACAGATGAAATTGTTGACCATGCTATACTAATTGTAGAATATTTTTACAATGGACAAAAAGAACAATTATTAATAGATCCTACTTTTATTCAATTTACTGAACAAAAGAATAGAAAATTAACGGGATATGCGGAATGGCCAGGAAATAAACTGTCGCCGATTTTGGTATCTCAACTTTTAGATACAGGTGTTATAGAGATGACCGAAGAAATTTTTAATGAATACTTAAATTCATTTTTACAAGAAAAAACATATTTTTCACTGGAAAAATATTTAATTCAAAATAGTGTGAGAATGCGTTAATGCTTAATAACAAAAAAACCTATCACATATACGATAGGCCTTTTTTATTAAGCAACTTTCTTTGCTTCACGTGCACTGATAATTACTTTTTCTCCGTTAATTGTTTTCTTTTGTAAATTTGGTTTTTGAACTCTTTTCGTAGCATTCATTGCTTTACTTCTAGAATTTACAGTTAAAGGTTTTTTGTTAGATACTTTTTTAGCCATGATATCACCTCCACGTTTTCATTTCTTTAAAAATTTTAACAAAATATATGGTTAAAGTCAAATAAATATTCAATTTTTCAATAGAAACATGCTAAATTTGAATTTTTTTATTATTAGAAACGATTTCAATGAGTTCTCCAGGCTGACAATTTAAGTGTTTACAAAATTCTTCAATATATTTAAATGAGATAGAAGTTGTTTCTCCACGAATAATTCGATTTAAATTTCTTGAGGTCATGTTCATTTGTTGACACAACCAATATTTAGAACGATTGTTTTTCTTTAAAAGAGGTTCTATTGCTAAACGGATCATTTTATCACCTACAAATTTATTGTATCGAAGATAAAATTTGAAAATAAGAAACTTGCATTACCTATAGTTGCCTAGTATAATATTGGGTATAAAAATAGGGTAGAAAATCAAAATAATAATGTGAGGGAAAAACATGAAATTAGAGAAATTTAAAGAGAAAAACCAGAAAAAAAGATTTATGATAATTTTTACAGTCTGTTGTGTGATATTACTAGCAGGCGCATTCTTGTATACATCATTTGCTGTATTCACAGAAGAAAAAGAATTTAATATAATTAACGGAATGTATCAAGACCCCGGAGATTTATACTTTGCAGTGTATGTGGATGGTGAGATTACCAATACATTCCCAAAAAAAGAGGACGGATATAGTTTTGATGCATCACAAAGTAGCTGTACGAATGGGGCAACAGTGTCTTGGGATAATGAGAGTTGGAGTGCCGCAATTAATTTTACCAATTACCAAGCAACGAACATGAGTAGAACAAAGTGTACGATGTATTTTAAAAAAGACTCAACAGCGGTAGATTTTATAAAAGATTTGGCAGATAATACAAACGATTTAGTATATGATGAAACTTCCGATAACAACCTAAGATATATCGGTGCTAATCCTAATAATTATGTATCATTCAATGGAGAACTATGGCGAATTATTGGAGTCATGAATAACATAGATAATGGAAGTGGTACAAAGGAAACAAGACTAAAAATTATCAGAAACGAATCCATAGGGTCATATCGTTGGGAATATGAAACTTCAAACTGGAATATTTCAGAGATAGAAAAAGAACTAAATGATACTTATGTTAATACTATTACAAGCTTATATCAAGAAATGATAGATACCGTGTTATGGAATTTAGGTGGAATTTCTAATACTTCTAATACCCCGGCTGTGTTTTATACGCAAGAAAGGTTATCTACAGTATTCGGAGATAATCCTTCTACCTGGACTGGAAAGGTTGGGTTAGTATATCCTTCGGATTATGGATTTGCGACTTCAGGAGATTCTACTATAAATAGAACAGAGTGTTTATCATATCCATTAGATAATTGGAGTAATTATGCTAATTGTTATAATAACGATTGGTTATATGCAGGAAGCCATTATTGGACAATGAGTACGATGTCATCAATGAAGGCATATTATGTGAATACGTATAATGGAAATATAGAATCTAGATATGTAGATGCATCGTTTGATGTGAAACCTACTTTATATCTTTTATCTAGTGTCAAAATCACAGAAGGAACAGGCACATCAAGCGACCCATATACGTTAAGTTTATGATAAAAACAAGGAACTATCACAAACATGACAGTTCCTTTTCTTATGAAGCTCGTTCAAAATAATAGACATCTTGTAAATTGTCATCATCCAGATTACAAGTGGTTAAAATAAGTCTTGGTTCATTGGTACTAATTATTTGAATTGTTCCGTTTTTCATCACGTGTTTAATATCAATAAGTCGATAAACATACTTTTGGTTATTATAATAAAGAAAAGCCGTATCATTTTCTTCTAATTGATGTAGATGCTTGAAAAAGGAAATGTTACTAGTACCTGAATGACTTGCCAATATGAAATCACAAGTATCATTTGGTAGACAACTCTGAGAAATAACTTGAATATTTTTTTCTACCGTATTGTTGTCAGAAGAGTAAGAGTAAAAACCTCTTTTCAAAGAAATCTTTGGAATTTCTAGTACACCTAAATACTGCTCTTTTTGGATTGTAGCACTTAGATCATTAGTAAAATAATTTTGAACTAGCTCTTGATTTTCTTGCTCTATGATTTTCGTTTCAATTTTATCAAAACTACAAAGCATAAAACAAAGAAAGAAGAAACTACAAACAAAAATACTTTTTTTCATACAAGTAAAAACCTATTCCTAACAAGAACATAGTGAAAGAAACATCAAATCGATTCCTTTTTGTTTCCGGTATTTTATAGTTTACAAGCTCTAGATTTCCATAAACAATAGATGTCTGATTGTCAAGATATTCTAGTATAACCTCATAAGAACGTGTATCTAACTGATATCCATCTTGCGTTCTAATTTCTGTGACAGTATAAATGCCTAAAGGAAGTCCACTTAATGAAGCTTTTCCATCCTTATTCGTAGTTACTTCTGCTACAAGTTCACCCTTGTGATAGAGTAGCACCTCGTTTTGATAAATATCATCTTTGGCAAAGACTTGAAATACGACGTCGGATAAAGGTAAGCCGTTTCCATCATTCTTAGAAATAACAATTTCCCCTTGAACAGGTTGATTATAAAATTCTAAAAGAATTTCTTCGGGACTATTATCATCAATAATAAATTCCAATCCCTCTTGGTTCCAAAGATATCCAGGCAACTCTTGATTGATTTCCTCCAAACGATAAGTAGAGTAGTACAAGTCTTCTATGATAAGTTCTCCATACTCATTTGTTTCAAAAGTACAATCCTCATTCCGACAGATATATTTTTGATTAACAACGTCATATAACTTAAACTTTATACCACTTTGTAAAATCGGATTTTTAAGATTATCATCTTTTTTTAGAACCTTGATATTTTTTAAAATCGGTTTGTTAACAAAGGAGTAGGTAAATTCCTTTTGGGTATTTTTATCAACGACAAACTCCTCTGGCTCGATATAGTGATATCCTGGTGTTCCACTTACTTGACGAATGATATACGTCCCATATCGAAGAGTTGTACTGGCAAAGCCATTTTTATCCGTAATTAAAGTAGCTACAATTTGATTGGTTTCTTTGTTGATAATTTCAAACTTCACATTCTCTTCTGGCATCAAAGTTTCGTTTTCTTTGAGATATTCTTTGTGAATAGAGATAGTTTTTATGTCTTCCTCATCATATACTTGAATTCTTTGAGTATCCATAATATTTTCTCTTGTAATCGCAAAATAATATTTCTGTGTATCCAAAAGATATCCTTCTGGTGGTTCTATTTCTTGCCAATAATATTCTCCTAAAGCCAACTGATCTGCTATTCCCATACAATTAGAAACGGTAACTTTTTGAACTAGAGTTCCATCGCTTTTATAAAGCCCGTAAATGGCATTTCCCATCGTTTTGCCAATAGAAGAGTAACAACTCTTAGTATCCTTATCGTGTTTTAAAATTTCTGCTCTTCCAGAAACAGCTTGATAAGAAAACGAAATTTCTTGACCCGGAACATTCCCTGTTAACAATAAGTTTTGACTACTGTTATGATAGTAAACCATGAAAGGAGTACTATAAATATAAAGCTCTTGTTTTAATGTAACTGTGACATTTCCTTCCTCCTTTGGCGTAATAAATAAAGTATTACCACTTTTACTAACGCCAGGAAAATCTCCTTGTAATTGATACAATGGCAAAGAGCTATCACTAATTGTGTATCTTTCTCCTACAGGAATAGTAAGATTTGCTCCATTAATTGCCGGGGTAGAATAGTAACTTTGAACAAGCCCTTCTAAAATATCCATCTTCTCTTGTATTTCAGGCGGAGTTGGAATCACATAAGCCCAAGGATTTACTGAAGAATTACGACTAGTAAATTGAAATGAATGTCCTAACACTTCCCAAATTTTAGCTTGTGCTGCCACGATCCATTGAGAACTATTATGTCCCTCATAGCCATATGCAAAGTAAGCAATCAAACTAATTCTTTGCAATTGATTTTCCGTAATTCCAACTTTATTTGCTAGTTCTTGATTTGATAAGTCATAAGCCCCTTGATATTCCGAAGAAGTAAAAGAAGAATTGGGTTCAATGCAATAAGCAACTCGATCATCTTCCCTTCTTTGAAACAATTCGAAATCTCCAAATCGTCCATTTTGCGAAACATAGTGGTAATTACCAATAAACGTTCGATCAAAAGACGAAGAAATTTCTGCAGCATTACAATTCTTACTGAATAGTAAAAGAAATGCCATGCTTAAAACAAATAATATTTTTTTCATTTTTTTTAACCTCCTACTATAACTATTCCAGAAAAAATACCAGTTTCCTTTTTTTCTTACAAAAAAGCGTTCGACAAATTTTTTACATATTAAGCCAGAAAAAAGACAATACTATTCACAGTAAAGTATTGTCAAATAAAGGAGATTGAATTGTTTTTTCCTCTCTTTAATGGTACAATGGACATGCAAAAAAGAATTGTATAGGTGATATCATATGGATAAAGAAATAGCGATAACTTCAGATGTAGTAGAGCCATTCCAAGTAAAATATTTATATTTTGTATTAAAAAGAGTCGCTGATGTCTTAATAAGTTTCATAGGAATTCTCTTTTTAGTACCTCTAATGATATTTGTAAAGGTTCTATATCTTCTTAGTGGAGATTTTCATAGTATTTTCTATCGTCAAAAGAGATTAGGAAAGCATGGTAAAGAAATTCGCATCTTTAAATTTAGAACTATGGTTGTGAATGCCGAAGAAATATTAGAAGATTGGCTGAAAAATAATCCAGAAAAAAGAAAAGAGTATTTAAGAGACCGCAAAATTGATAATGACCCAAGAATTACCAAAGTAGGGAATATCTTAAGAAAAACAAGTTTAGATGAGTTTCCACAATTTCTAAATATTTTTCTTGGCGATATGTCATTAATAGGTCCAAGACCAGTTGTCCCAGATGAAGTAAAAAAATATGGAAAACAAAAAAATAAATTCTTATCTTTAAGACCGGGACTTACTGGATACTGGGCTAGTCATGGTAGAAGTAACACAACCTATAAAGAAAGAATCAAAATGGAATTATATTATATTGACCACTGTGGAATTCTTCTAGATTTAAAAATTATGTTTAAAACATTTATAGCAGTATTTAAAAAGGATGGAGCAAAATAGTTCCATCCTTATTTTAAAGTGATGATGATATGTGCATCATCGCCTCTAATTTCATGATACATCGTATCGACTAGCACCGGTAAATCAAGTTCTAATAAACTATCATCTGTCGAAATCGTCAAGTTTTTTAAGTCAAGATAACTAAAGAAATAAGCGCTACTCCAAACATTTCCACCACCAAAAGTAGAGGGAATAAGCCGATTTAATAATTGATAATCCTGTGGCATATTACGGATCACAGGAGCTTGTCCTATATCCCCAACAATCTTTACTTGTTTTATTTGCTGGCTGTTCATAATTTCTAAATGATTTAAATCATTGGCTACCAAATACATGCGGTACTCCGTATAGTCCTTTTGTTCAGAAAGAGCATTTCCATAAGTAAATGAAAAGGCAAAGAAACACCAACATAGTGCGAAACTAATTATTTTTAGTATGTAACACTGTTTGAAATTAGAAATTTGAATCATGACAAGACTTAAAAATACCCCAAATCCATACATAGCACGTGGTGAAAATAATGGACTAGTAAATGCTGGATAAATACCAAACAAAACAAGACCAGAACAAGCAAGAACGAATAATGTAACAAGAAATGTAAGTGCTTTATGTTTCTTAGCTGTCAGTGTAGTAGCAACAAGAAAACCAATGACTAAAATTCCAATGAGAATAAGCCATTCCACTTTAAAATCATGAAATAACAAATCATAATAAGTACTTAAATTCCGAAGAAATCCCCCAGGTAACTCCAAAAGAGGAAAGATAGTATTGCTGACATAATCCTCTACCGGTTGCATAAAAAACAGTTTATAAACAAGAAGACTACCAAGATAAAGAACTCCTGCATAAAGGATAAAAGAAGCAATTTTCTTCCAATTCGTATCCTCTTTGTATAACAAAAACGCATAGAAGAGTATCAAGAGTAAATAAATCCCAGAAGATGCTTGATAAGTAAGACACATGATAAGTAGCCCACAAAAAGAAGAGATACCAAATAATACTTTATTCTTTTTATAAAATAAAAATGGAACGATGCTTGAAAGAATACTAATTGCCATATAAGGAGCATCATACTTATAAGATAAACACTCTAAAAAATAAGGATTAATAGTAAGTGGAATAATAGCAAGAATATTCCAAAAAGTAATCTTTTTCCCGTTAGAAAATAAATGAAGAAGAAGAATACTACTAATACCCATCACAAAAATAGCAAGCACTTGTGGGAGGGGAGAAATATCAGTTAAGTAAGTATCTCCATGCAAAAAGATACTGAAAAAGCTAGATAAATAACGACTAAAGTTAGACCAACCGCGATATCCATTCACGGTTCTTCCAATATCATCAACGTATTTAAAATTTGCCCTTAAAATAGAGCTAATGGATAAAAGTAATAATAAAGACAACACAAGAAGTGGTGTTCGATACTTTTTCCAAAAATGTTTGCAAGAATTTCCAAAGTCATAAACCTCATTTTGAACTCTTTGAACCATAAAAACCCTTCTTTCTAAACTTATTATAGCATAGAGTAGTTAAAATACACCAAAAACAAGAGAGTAAAGAACTTGACAATTGTTTTTACAAGACGCCAAATAAATGATACAATACTTTTAGAAATTGATAGGTGATACCATGCAAATAGATATTATTTGTCCTTTGTATAATGCAGAAGACTATATTTTAAAGCTAAATGAGTCTATAAAAAAGCAAAAGAAAGTCGCAATAAAAAATATTTTTTATTTAATGACTGAAAGCAAAGATCATACAGAAGAAATATTAAAGAAAAATAAGATAAAATATACAAAAATTAAAAAAAGTGAGTTTTCTCATAGTCTTACTAGAGAGACTGCTGCCATGAAAAGTAAAAGTGATATCTTAGTATTTATTACCCAAGATATTGTAATCGAAAGCGATGAGTGGTTATATGAGCTTACTAAAAATATTGCAAGTGGCAAAGTAGCCGCGGCTTTTTCTAGGCAAATTACAAAATATAACAATATCGAAAAATATACACGTGAGAAAAACTATCCAGCAACTTCTAGAATAGTTTCAAAAAGTGATATCAAACGTCTTGGACTAAATACATTCTTTTTTAGCGATGCTTCTAGTGCAATAAAAACAAGTGTTTATAAAAAGTTAAAGGGATACGACGGAAAAAAACTTCCAACAAATGAAGATATGTACATCGCTTATAAACTCATTATGAATGGTTACAAAATCAGTTATGAAAGCGATAGCGTTGTCTATCATTCTCATAATTTTACTTTGAAAGAATTATACAATCGTTATAAATTAACAGGAGAATTCATGAAACAAAATAGTTATTTAGATGAGTTTGGTACAACCAAGTCTGGTGGTGGCCTTGCAAAATACGTACTAAAAAGAGCCATAAAAGAAGGTAATATAAAAGTGCTGGTGAGGTTTCCGTTTGATATGGCCGCAAGATATATTGGAATGAAGGTGGGAAGAAGATGATATATACCATTATAATATATATTATTTGTGAAATTATTGCTATTGGATCAATGTTCATAGCTAAAAAGAATGAACAAAAAAGCAAGAAAAGAATGTATATCTTTTTGATATTATCATTTTTACCATTTGCACTACTGCTTATTTTTCGTGGAATTAAAGTTGGACAAGACTATGAAACATATGCACAAACCTATTTGTCATTTTTAGATAATACTCTAGATGCTAGACAAGAAGAGTGGTGGTCTGTAGGATTTAAAGCAATATGTTATCTTTTAAGTTTTGTATTTGGAAGAAATTATTATGGAGTTTTCGCAGTCATTAATTTAGCTACTTTATTCTTGCTGTACAAAGGAATTTGGGATAATAGCAAAAACCCGGCGTTATCACTTTTTATTTTATTTTGCTTTTGTTTACCGTTTCAAATATTTAATCAATTTCGGCAGATGCTTGCTATCGCTCTCACTTTTTATGCTTTTAAATATATAAAAAAACGGCAATTCTGGATATATTTCATTTTTGTGAGTATGGCTGGACTAATTCATACTTCGGCCTTTATAATGTTGCCATTGTACTTTTTTGTAGGAAAAGAATTAAATATAAAAGCTTTGGGAATATATAGTGGAATTGCGCTTGCAGTATTTTTAGGCTTTGACTGGTTAAAAGAACTTATTTCTAATACTTATTATGGAAGAATTTATTTTGGTAGTAGCTTTGATGTGACCGAACTGAGTTCTATATATAACCTTGTTATTAGGATTTTAATGTTTGGTGTATCTTATTATTTTTACCGAAAAATCACAAAAAATAATAAGGAAAATATTTATTTATATAATTTAGTTTTTTTCTGCACATTATTGCAGCTACTTGTTGTTCGCTCCTATATTTTAGCGAGATTAACCACTTACTTATATATTTATTATGTTTTATTAATACCACCTTTACTAAACGAATTTTTAAAAAAACAGAAGTATAAAACTTTATGGATTACTCTTTTTATATGTGGCATGCTCGTTTATCAAGGTGTATATTATCAATCATCTTCAGGGGCTGTTCGAGCCGGATATGATATATACACAACTTTTTTTCAGGATTAAGGAGGAATTTGCATGAAAAATGAGAAGATATCAATTATTGTTCCCGTTTATAATGTTGAAAAATACTTAGAAGAATGTATTAAAAGTTTAGTTTCCCAAGATTATGAAAATTATGAAATCTTATTAATCGATGACGGGTCAACAGACTCATCTTACAAAATATGCCAGCAATATAGCAGAAAATATCAAAATGTGAGAACATATAAACAAAAAAATCAGGGAGTTTCAGTTGCTAGAAATAAAGGAATAGAACTTTCAAATGGAAAATGGATTTGTTTTGTCGATTCTGATGATTACGTTGATAGTAAGATGCTATCAACCCTATATTCTATAATTAAAAATGAAGGTTGTGAAATCGCTATAACTCCACCAATCATGGAGTTTCGTAAGCAAAAAATACCTGCCAGTATTTTTGGTAAGAAAATAACATTTACTAAAAAAAATAAACGAAAGTTACTACTGAATATTATTTGCCGCCAATATCATAGTGCTAAAAAGACATATATAGGAGCAGGAGGACCATGGGCAAAAATGTATAATCGTGAATTTTTGATAAAGAATCAATTGACTTTCAAAGTAGGACTTCAAAGAATGCAAGATGTTATTTTTAATCTTTATGCAATGTCATTAGCCAAAAAAGTTGTATATCAAAATAACTTCTTATATCATTACAGAATCAATTATAATTCTTCAACTATTAAATTTAATAAAAACATTTTTATAACATTTTCGAATGTTTTAGAAGAGATGTATAAATTTGATGAGAAACATGAGTTGGAAGAAGCCATTTTCTTAAAAACCGTTTTATTATATATTGAGGGCAGTCGCATTGGGATTGTACATAAAGACAATCCTTCAGGATTATTTGCCAAAATAAAAGAGTTAAAAAAAGCCTATCAGTTAAAACAGATTCAAAAAGGATTTTATAATGTGAAGTATTGTGATTTAAGTATTCCACTAAAAGCCTTTGTTTGGTCTGCAAGACATCAAATGTTTTTAATCGTTTATATAATGATAAAAGTTTTTAATTTTCTAAAGAATAGAGAACAGGAGTAAGTTATGAAAAAAATAGCAGTTTTATTCACATGTTTCAATCGATGCAATACGACTAAACGAGCGGTCCAGGAAATTGACAATGAAAAAGGTGTAAAAATTGATTTTTTTGTGATCGATGATAAAAGTACTGATAATACATTGCAAGAATTAAAAAAATTAAATAAAAAAAATCTTCATATTTTACAAACAAAAGGAAACTATTACTATTCTAAAAGCATGAATTACGGAATGAGTTATTTATTGAATTTAAAAAAACAATATGACTATTTATTGATGGTAAATGATGATGTTGATTTTTATCATGGCTTTTTAGAAAAAATGATAGACTTTCAAATACTCCATAATTGCATTACAATAGGTGCTTGCGAAGATGAAAAGGGTAAATTATCTTATGGTGGGATCTTATTTCACTCCAAGTTTTCATCGGACTTTGAACGCATAGGCCCCGAAAAAAAACACATTCTTTGTAATACCTTTAATGGAAACTGCGTCTTAATTCCATATAAATGGTTTAAAATTGTCGGGGCAATGGATAATCATTATGTTCATTCTTTTGGTGACTTTGATTATGGACTTGAATACTCAAGAAAAAAGTATAAATTACTTGTTTACAATGAATTTGTAGGAAAATGTAATCGAAATTCTAAAGCCAATACATGGGAAGATAAAAAACTTTCTTTTAAAAAAAGATTATTTTTGTTGAACTCTCCGAAAGGCCTTCCATTTCACCAGTCTTTCTATTATTATAAAAAGAACTTTAATATTTTAGTGGCTTTTAAATGTAGTTTATCACCCTATATCCGGATTTTTTTAAGAAAGTAGGAAACGAAAATGGTTTATGTTGTTAACTACGCAAATGATAAATATAAAAGTGTTCAGAAGTTGAATACTAAAACAGCCTATAAATTTGGGGCAGATAAAGTCCTATCTTTTGGGCCAGAAAATATAGAAAAATCATTTTACGAAAAGCACAAAAAAATATTAGATATAAAAAGAGGAAACGGGTTATGGTTGTGGAAACCATATATTATAAATCGTGTTTTAAATGAATTAGAAGAAAATGACATTTTGATGTATTGTGACTCAGGAGCTTTTTTTATAGGAAATATAAAAAAAGTAACAAGTTATACAGAAAAATATGATATGATAGTTTTCGATATTCCATTAATAGAAAAGCAATTCACGAAAAGTGAAGCCTTCTTTAAAATGAAATGCACTGAAAAAAGATATTACGAGTCAAATCAAGTGATAGCTACCTATTTTTGCGTCAAAAATACTCCTGCAGTTAGAAAGTTTATGAAAGAATGGTTGATGTATTGCTGCGATTATGCTGTGATTAGTCCAGCTGACAATGATAAAGAAAAATCATACTTTATTTCTCATAGAGAAGATCAATCAGTATTTAGTTTATTATGCAAAAAATATGAAATACCAGTATTTAAAGATATTTCGCAACGGCGTCTTTTTCCAAAATCGTATAAAAACGATAAAAATTATATATACAAAAAAACTAGGCATAATACACCAAAACTACCACTAATACTATACTTACATAAATTTGAAAAATTAACGTTATGGAAACTCATAAAGCAAATAATCAAACATGTTTTTAGCATTTTTCGTTAAAAGAAAGGAGAATAAATAATGATTGTAATAAGATATTGTGGTGGCTTAGGAAACCAAATGTTTCAGTACGCAATGCAGTATTCTTTAACAAGGAAATATCCTAGCCAAGTTATCAAAGGAGAAAATTTTCATTATAATATTGAGCATGAACATAATGGATTTGAGTTGGATAATGTATTTAAAATAAAAATAAAACTCGCATCAAAAGCAGATTTTAGAAAAGTATACAATGGCTTAATTTATAGTAAAAAATGTCAAAAACTCCCAAAAAACATAAAACGTTTTATACTACATAATTTTCAAAATAAATACTTATCAATAATGAATAGAATATTTCGTAAAAAAGCCAAAAAAACAATATATGATGATTCTCAAAATAATTATGTAGATAAAATTGATGAACTACAAAATGGAGATTGGTATTTAAGGGGATTTTGGCAAAGGACTGATTATTTCGAACCTTATCGAGATGAACTAATAAATATTTTTTCATTAGAAAGTAAACTTTCAGATTTTGATAAAAAGTTATTAAAAAAATTGTCTTCTAAGGAAGTAGTGGCTGTACATGTTAGAGGTGGAGACTTTTTAAACGCTAAATATAACTTATGTGATATAAGCTACTATAAAAAGGCTCTAGATATTATTAATCCTAATAATTTACCGTTAGTTATTTTTACAGATGATGTTGAATATGCCAAAAATTTTTTTAAAAACTACACAATTGACGCAATTATCTCACATGATATTACCCAAAGTAAAATCGATATGTATATGATGAGCAAAGCTAAGAGTATAGTTATTTCAAATAGCACCTTTTCTTTTTGGGGAGCATATTTATCAACTATAAAAAGCCAAGAAGTTGTAGCGCCAAGATATGCCTCTTGGGACGGAAAACAATATCGATTATTCCCTGTTAGAAAAAAATGGATTATTGTCGATAATTCAAATGAAAGGAATTAATCATATGCTAAAATTAGAGAAAACAGTTTTATTAATAACCAGTACTATAAAACCTAATGAAAAAGTGTTTTCACTAGCTTTGAAAGGTAAAACAGAGAGAGAAAAACAATATTTTGACGCTTTACTTTTCTATATCGCAAAAACTAAACTTAAGAATATAATTTATTGTGATAATTCTAATACCATAATATCTAATCTTTCTTATTTAGAAAAATTAGCAACGAAATATAAAAAACAATTCGAATACCTGTCTTTTCACGGAAATACATCTGAAACAGTTCGTCATGGAAAAGGATACGGAGAAGGAGAGATTATAAAATATATTTTAAATAATAGTAAATTGATTAAAAATATGGATTATCTAATTAAAATAACAGGGCGCCTCTATGTTACCAATATTAACACACTTTTAAAACTTTGCTCTAATCATTGCAATTATTTTGATATGACTAAAACTAGAAGGTGTGAAACACGCTTTTATATGATTCAAAAGTCAGTCTATGAAAGAAATTTTATTAATTGTTATCTTAAAGTAAATGACAAAAAAGATATATGGTTGGAACATATTTTTAAAAATATCATTTTAAAACAAAAGATTGTATATAAAATGTTCCCTATTTTGCCTAAAGTGAGAGGAATTTCTGGATCTACTGGTAAAAGATATCATGACTCAAAAATAAAATATTATGCTAAAATAATATTAAGTAAATTAAAATTATACAAAATTAAATAGGAGTGATTGTATTGAAAAAAAAATCATTAACAAAGAATGCTATAATGAATGGTATTAGAGCAGTACTAAACATTCTTTTTCCGCTTATTACCTTTCCATATATTTCAAGAACTTTAGGAGTAGATTATTATGGAAAATATCAATTTAGTAATTCAATTGTCAATTACTTCGTTTTGCTAGCAGCTTTGGGCATTTCAAGCTACGCTATTCGTGAAGGTAGTCAGTATAAATCGGATCGTAAAAAAATGAGTCAATTTGCAAGTGAAGTATTTTCTATTAATCTTTTTTCTACTTTTATTGCATTTGGGGTGTTAATGGCAACTATTTTTTTTATACCAGGACTACATGAGTATCGTGCACTTTTATTTATCTTAAGTTTTACAATTATTTTTAATACCATTGGTATGGATTGGTTATTGTCTATTTATGAAGAATTTAAATATATTACATTTCGGACAATTATATTTCAAATAATATCTATTATTCTAATGTTTTTATTTGTGCACACTCCTAATGATTTACCTTTCTATGTTTTTATTGTTGTTCTATCTAGTAGTGGAGCAAATATATTAAATTATTTTAAAACTCGTAAAAATTTGAAAATTCACTTTACGCCTCATATGAATTTAAAAAAACATATTACACCTATTTTAATTTTATTTTTCAGTGTGCTCTCGCAACAAATTTACATTAATTCAGATATTACTTTATTAGGGATTATGAACGGAGATGATGCAGTAGGACTTTATAGTGCTGCGGCAAAAATATATACAATTGCTAAACAACTTGTCAACGCTATTATCGCAGTATCAATACCTAGAATTTCTTATTATATTGGTAGCAAACAAAAAGATTCTGCAGAATTTATGAATAAAGTATTAAATGTCGTGATGGTGTTTATTTTGCCTTTATCAATGGGTTTGTTTATGATAAGTAAGCCAGTTGTCCTTATTGCTGCTGGCAAGGAATATCTCAGTGCATATCAGCCTTTAGCGATATTGTCCATATCACTTCTTTTTGCTACTTGCGCTTATTTTTTTGCAAATGCCATTTTAGTTAATTATAAAAAAGAAAAAATCGTATTAATTGTGTCAATAATTTCTTCGGCTATGAATATCTTACTCAATTTCGCTTTATTGCCTGTTTTAGGTATTTGTGGAGCAGCTATAACAACATTATTATCTGAGATCTTAATGTGTATAATTTGTTGGTTAAAAGCAAAACAAATTGTGCCATTTCATTTAGATTCCAAAAACGTTATTTGCTCTATTGTTGGGTGTCTTTGGATTGTCGTTATCTGCGGGTTGAGTACTTATTTGATTCCTCAATTGTACCTAAAGACGTTTGTAGCAATAGTTTTATCAATCGGTGGTTATTTTTGCATTCATCTTTTATTAAAAAGTAATTTTTATCTAGAAATAATACAGCCTAAAATAGATATGTTTTTGAAAAAAAATGCAAGAAAGAGAGAGAGTTTATGAAAATAGCAGTAGCAGGAACAGGATATGTAGGTTTATCACTTGCAACATTACTAAGTCAAAAATATGAAGTAATAGCATTAGATATCGTTCCAGAAAAAGTAGAAAAAATAAATAAGAGAATTAGTCCTATAAAGGATGAATATATTGAAAAGTTTTTTAGAGAAAAAGAGTTGAATTTAAAAGCAACGATGGATTATCAAGAAGCTTTTTGTGATACTGATTATATTATAATTAGTACACCAACCAATTATGATGATGAGAAAAATTTTTTTGATACATCTTCTGTAGAAGATATTATTACGAAAGTAATTTCTATGAATATTGATACTACGATAGTTGTAAAATCTACTATACCAGTGGGATTTATTGATAATGTAAAAAAGAAATATCAAATCGACAATATTTTCTTTTCTCCAGAATTTTTAAGAGAAGGAAAAGCTTTATATGATAATTTGTACCCATCTAGAATTATTGCGGGAGAAAAATCTGAAAGAGCGAAAGTGTTTGTAGAAATGCTACAATCTTGTGCTATGAAAGAAGATATTCCAGTACTTTATATGAATAATACTGAAGCAGAAGCAGTAAAGTTATTTGCTAATACTTATTTAGCACTTAGAGTGGCTTATTTTAATGAATTAGATACTTATGCGGAGTTAAAAGGATTGAATACGAAAGATATCATTGAAGGAGTATGTTTAGACCCGAGAATAGGAACTCATTATAATAATCCTTCTTTTGGCTATGGTGGATATTGTCTACCAAAAGATACCAAACAATTAAAAGCTAATTACAAAGATGTTCCAGAAAATCTTATTAGCGCAATTGTAGAATCAAATCGAACCAGAAAAGATCACATTGCTGAAATGATATTAAAAAGGAATCCAAAAGTAGTGGGGATATATCGTTTAACGATGAAAAGTGGTTCAGATAATTTTAGAGCAAGTGCCATTCAAGGAGTTATGAAACAAATTAAAGCAAATGGTGTAGAAGTCATCATTTATGAACCAACTTTAAAAGAAAGAGAATTTTATAATAGTAAAGTAATTCAAGATTTTAATGAATTTAAAACTCTTTCTGATGTGATACTAGTGAATCGATATGATGATAGTTTAAACGATGTATCAGATAAAGTATATACAAGAGACTTATTTAGTAGAGATTAGAAAATGTATTATTACTTGACACTCTACAAAAATATATTGTGAAAAATAACCTTATTTATAGTATAATAGAAAAAGAAATTGACGAGAAAGAGGTTTATTATGGCAAAGAAAAAAACAAAGAAGAAAAATAAAGTATTGCACAAGTTTAGCATAGCAATATGGGTTATTTCCATTCTATTTATGATTGTACTAGGATACTTCATATACTCAGCAAACGTTCTACCATTAAAATATTTCCTAATAGTAGTGGTAGTATTCGTAATATTATTATCACTACACGGTATCTTTATATTAAAGAAAAATACTAGAACATGGGTCTTAGTAATATTAAATATATTTGCAATTGCATTTATGTGTTTAGAAGGATTTGCGGTTACAAAAATTAATGAGACAATAAGTTTTTTAAAAGCAAATTTAGGAGCAACTTATGAAACCAATATTTATAACATTATCGTAAACAAAGATGCCTCATATCAGAGCATTAACGATATTGCGGACCACACCGTTTCTTCTTATAAAGACCAAGAAGATATGTCCCCGCTAGAAAGTGCTTTAAAAGAAAAAGTATCAGTAAATATAGAATACCAAGAAAATATTATAACTTTACTAGAACAAGTAACAGAAAACACAGAATTAATTGTCTTAGTAAACTCAGGTAATTACGATGCAATGGTTCAAAACGATGAAGAATACGAGTCAAAGGTCAGAATATTAGATACGATTGAAATCACTACAGAAGTAGAGAATACTTCTTCTGGAATAGATGTTACAAAAGAACCATTTGTAGTATATCTAAGTGGTATTGATACGAGAAGCGGAAAATTACCAAGTCGTAGTTTAAGTGACGTTAACATTATTCTAGCTGTGAATCCAAATACTAAGAAAGTGCTAATGGTTCATATTCCAAGAGATTATTATGTAACAGTGCATGGTACTAGTAGCAGTGATAAATTAACTCATACTGGAACCATTGGTGGAGTAGATTTAACAATGGCCACTATTGAAGATTTACTTGAAATAGATATCCCTTACTATGTAAGAGTAAACTTTAATGCCGTTGTAAATTTAGTTGATGCCATTGGTGGAATTAATATTTATTCAGATGTTGATTATACTTTCTCTTGCTGGACCAACCGAAATTGTTCATTTAATCCAGGATATAACTATGTATACGGAGATTGTGCGTTAGCTTTCGCAAGAGAACGTCATGCATATTCTACTGGAGATAGACATCGTGGAGAAAACCAAGAACAAGTAATCGAATTAATCATTAACAAAGTAACAAGCTCTAGTACGATTATTTCTAATTATACAAATATCCTAAATGCTTTAGATGGAACATTTGAAACAAATATGACAATGGATGAGATAACAAGCTTAGTAAAAATGCAAATAGACGATATGGCTTCATGGAACATTTCTAGTTACAATGTCGATGGTACCGGAGCATACCTACCAACCTATAGCTATCCAAATCAAAATCTATATGTCATGCAACCAAAACTAGAAACAGTAACCGAAGCAGTAAACAAATTAAATGAGGTTTTAGATGAATAAAAAGAAAGCATTATCATGGGTCTTACTAATAAGTTGGCTTTTGATTATCTTTCTTTTTTCCAACCAAACTGGTCCTGAAAGTTCTAACGTATCAAATGGAATATTAAAAATAATAGAAGATATCATCCATATTCCGTTAACTAGTAATGTTGCATCATTTGTTATTCGTAAACTAGCCCATTTTACAGAATATGCAATTCTAGGAATACTGTGTGCCAATCTTTTAAAAAACTATCAAAAGCTAACAATCAAAAACCTGATTTGGATTTTTCTTTTCTGTGCTCTTTATGCTGCGAGCGATGAATTCCATCAAATGTTTATAGGCGGAAGAGCACCAAGACTATTGGATGTTGCCATTGATTCTTGTGGGAGTGCAGTAGGAATCCTTTCATATTTTCAAATCTTTTTATTTCAAAAAAACAAACATAAACAATAAAAAACCACATATATATTCTTAAGGTGGTATTGATGTTGTTTGTGTTTTTATTTTTAATTTTAATCACGTTTATCTTAGATATTGTTTACTGTATTACTGAAGCAAAAGAAAGTCAAGAAAAACTACATAGGATGAGAAAGTCTTTTTATTCAAGCGAAAACAGGGAATAATTCGGGAGAAAATAATGATTTTGTCAAAAAGTCCTTAGAAAAAGGTGCAACTATTTGTGAAAAGTGGTTAGAAAAAGGTGCGATTATTTACAAAAAGTGGTTAGAAAAAGGTGCAACTGTCATTGACTTCTAGTATTAATGAAATGCCTAAAACAAATTTAGTAAATTTACATAAAATGAAAACGTAACACATAGGATGCATTAGGTGATTCTATGTTTTTTAGAGATATTCATACAAGAATACGTTTCTTTTTCCTTTTTATTTTTTGTCTTTTAATTATTATTGTGATTCGTGTATTTTATATTCAAGTGTTTGATTATCAAAAATTAAGCACACTAGCAGAGTCTTTATGGAGTAGAGAACTTCCAATCGGTGCAGATCGCGGAACTATCTATGACCGTAATGGCAAAGTCCTCGCAACAAATATTACAACGACTTCATTAGTATTAATTCCAAACCAAATTCAGAATAAAGAAGAAGTTGCCGAGAAACTAAGTGAAATTCTACATAGTGATTATGAAGATATGCTTGCTCATGTCAGTAAAAAAACGAGCATTGAAAGAGTGCATCCAGAAGGAAGACAACTTTCCTATGACGTTGCATCAAAAATCGATGAATTAGGATACGATGGAGTCTATTTAGTAAAAGAAAGTAAACGGTACTATCCATATGGTAGTGTGCTATCTCATGTTCTTGGCTACGTAGGAATTGATAATCAAGGACTTTCTGGATTAGAACTAACATATGATGATTATCTAACAGGCAAGAATGGGGCAATTAAATATTTTTCTGACGGCAAAGGAAATCGTCTAGAACTATCAGAGGTCTACGAAGAACCCCAAGATGGTATTGACTTACAACTAACCATTGACTTAGATATTCAACTCGCCGCCGAACGAGAACTGGATAATATTATGAGTAAATATACCCCAGAACATGCCTTAATCCTTGCTATGGACCCCGATACTGGTGAGGTTCTAGCAATGGCAAGTCGTCCGAACTTTGACCCAAATAATTATCAAGACTATACCACAGAGACAATCAACCAAAACTTACCAATTTGGATGACTTATGAACCAGGAAGTACCTTTAAAATTATGACTCTAGCGACATCACTAGAAGAACAAACGGTGAACCTGTTTGAAGATACCTATTATGATGATGGCAGTGTAAATGTAGACGGAGCCACTATCCATTGTTGGAAAAGTGGCGGACATGGTGCCCAAACATTTCTAGAAGTGGTAGAAAATAGTTGCAATCTTGGTGGTTACACAGGAACATTTTTGAGTTCGAAGATGCTTATATAAATAAGAAAAGTCATTCCAATATTGAAGTCTATTCTACATTCAATTTGATTTATAACAATGTTATTTATTCAAAAAATGAGGAGTATCCAAAATTAGAAAGGAAAGTTAAAGTGGAAAATTGTAAGCTTAAAAGTGAAGATGATAATATTAACAATGTAATTTATAATAATGATACCAGTAATTATAAAGATATAACTTACAATAAGAAAGATGAAACTATTAAATTATTTGATAAACTTGATGAATATATTATTTCTATAGGAAAAGATATAATAAGAAATTATTTATTAAAAACTGTTGTATATAAATTAAAAAAGAGATTTATAGAAGTTCGAATCAATCAAAATGATTTATATATATGTTTTTTAAAAGATGTTAAACAATTTGATTTACAAAACAAATTAAAAATTAGAAAAGGTTATGAAAATACATCTTTGTGTTATTATTTGTTAGTAGAAGATATAAATAATTTAGAATATGCATTTAAATTAGCTAAAGAATTATATGATTATCTTATAAAACCGCAAGAACCTATTTGTGAATTATTGTTTAAAAATATCTCTAATAGAATTATGAAATTAGGAGATAATATTATTTGTAATAAATTATATAGAGATTATAGATTTAAATCGAAAAGAAATTTTATTTCTATATCTAAAAGAAATTATGGATTATATGTAAGATTATTAAAAGTAGAAGATACTCAAAATATTTTAAATTATACTTATCAAACAGGATCTGAACCTTTATGTATGACATATAAAATATTTAACAAAAATGATATAGAAACTATTATTCCTTATGTTATAAAAAGTTATAATATTAGTAAGTGTGTTGCTATCGATGTTAAATATGAATTAAATAAACTATATTTAATGGAAAGCTAAATACTTTTCATTTTTTTATAAAGTAAAATCTAACAAAATATTATGATTTATAGATTCTAACTTTAAATGTTAATATGCATTGCTTGTAGCAACGGACTATTCTTTATATAATATTTGTAAAGAAAGGAGAAGTTGTAAAATGTTGAAAGATAATCTAAAATCAGTAAGAAAATCAAAAGGACTTTCTCAAGAAGAACTTGCGATAAAATTAAATGTAGTTAGACAAACGATTTCTAAATGGGAACAGGGATTATCAGTACCAGATGCGGAGATGTTAATTTCAATATCAGAAGTTTTTGATACACCAGTAAGTACTTTGCTAGGTGAAAATCTTTCTGAATCTAAAGAAGACGATTTAAAAGTAATTTCTGAAAAATTGGAGATAATAAATTTACAATTATCTCAAAGAAAAAAAGAGAAAAGAAAAATAATTCATTGGACATTAATCTCGTTATGCATCATTATAATAATTATGTTTTTATCTTTAATCTTATTAAATAGTCCATACTTTAATTGGGATTATAGTAAACCTGAAAATGCTGTTCTAGGAGTCGCTTTTCATTCATTTGAATGGTTGTTTGTTAGGATAGGACCAATTATTTTGATGGGATTACTGATTGGAGTTTTCTTAACTAGAAAGAAAAATTAAAATGGTTATATAAATTAAAGAATACAATTTATAGAGTAGATGTAAAAATCTACTTTTATTATGGTATAATGTAATTAACAGATAAATAGTAATTTACCAAAAAGATTGTCAGTAATGACAGTCTTTTTGGTACGACAGGCAGTTATACAAATAAATTAGTTCAGTGCAACTAATCTATTTTTTTATTATATATTGACTTTTAACGATAACTACTATAAAATATAGTAGTGTAGTTTATAGTAGAAAGGAGGACATTAAAT
>DVGF01000036.1 GCA_018712835.1 Candidatus Ventrenecus stercoripullorum | reverse complement strand
GTCAAAAAAAGGTGAAGAAAGGTCTATTAAAGTATTGACATCATCTCCAAAAACAATTAAACTGAACTTACAACTTATAGAAGAGGAAGTTATAATACCATTTCTATTACTAGAGAAGGGACTAACTTGATTGAGGTCAACTCTCCAAAACTTTTGATGGGAGTTCGATTCTCTCCGCCCCTGCCATTTATGTTAATAAAGATTTCTATGCAGAAGTCTTTTTTTGATTATAAAAAGTATATTTATTAATAAGAGGAAAATAATGAAGAAAAAAATTAGATTTGTTGAAGTGGGGTTAATTATTTTAGTATTATTAGTTGCTATGATAGCGATTTATTTGTGTTTTGATTATTTTCATAAGGAGAATTTTAAACAAGATAATATTTATAATGATATGGGTACTGAAGTAGAAAATATTTCAGATGAAACTCAAGAGGATGTTATATCTATTACACCACAGTTATGCTATGGTCATGAACCTAATTTAGAGTATTTAACTGAGGCTGCTGATCTTATTGTTTCTGGAATTGTTGATACCTCTTCTTTTAATTATAATGTCCAAAATACATTTATATATACGAATATGAATATTCAAGTAACTAAAGTTTTAAAAAATAATACCGAAAGTAATCTGTCTGGGTCTTTAAATATTCAAATTATGGGTGGAAAGTTAAGTGCTAAAGATTATATTAGTTCTTTAGATGATAGTTACAAATCCAATTATTCTTTGAGTGAAGAGGAATTAGAGAAATATAGCTTTTCTTTAGATACTTCTAATGGAAAATTAAATCTTCAAGAGAAAAATGTTGAGTATCTTTTCTTTTTAAATAATATGTATGGTAATTGGGGTCCAAATTCTAATCATTATGGTATTCGAAAGATAGATGGTAATAAAGTATATGATTATGAAACTGATGCATATATTGAAACAGATTTGTTATAAATTTATGAAATAACTGAAATTGTTTTATTTTCTTGTTGAGTTTTATTTATTTATTCAGTAGAATAGGGTTATGAAGGGTGGTTATTCTATGGATAAAATTAGTAGGTTAAGTAGAGAGATAAGACAATTAGAAAAAAGCAAGAAAAAATTAGAAGAGTTATTGAAGCGTTCAGAAAAACAGCAGGAAGTAGATAGAAAAGAAATTGCTAAAGCTTATGAGGATTTTTATAATAATAAGACAAATACTGAGTTTGTTTTGTATGATAGATATCCTAGTGTCGAGGCTTTGAAGTTATATTTGCAGTATATTTCTGACCGACTTCCGTTATATGGTTTTGGAAAATTAAATGTGAAAGAGCTTGCAGAAATTGTGAAGCATATTTATCAATTTAAAACAGGAAAAGAATTTGATATTGTAACTGTTGGATCTGTAGAGTTTCATGGCACGCCTGTTTATGGAGGACAAACTTTTTCTATGAAACCGCATTTACATTTTATCGTTGGTAATGATAAAACATTAGAACCTTTTAGAGAGTATCAAGGTTTGTTTGTAAATTCTGATAAATTATATACAACTATTGATTTACGTGCCAAAGGAAAAGATTTAGTAAATATTGAGGTGAATCAAGACCATCGTACACCTTTAGGTATAGAATGTCTTACAGGAAGTCTGTGGGATGAAAAAGGTACGATTAATTATTCTGATGATTGTGGGTCTTATTATGAGACGTTTGATGCTAGTTTGTATAAACAGATTTTTTCGAGTTATATTCGTTCTAATTTGGGCTTTTATAGTAAGCAAAAAGGCATTAAAGATGTTATGAGTTTTCCATTGCATCTATATGACGGCGATATTGCTAAGATTTTAATCAGTATTGTTATTTATAAAAGAAATAATCAAATTAAGGATTTAACCGAGGAAGATTATAATCATATTTTTGATGTATTATATAAAGAAAAAGTAGATATTATTGGTGCTAGTGAAAGAGATATTCCGCGAACATTAACTTATGTGCCTAATAAGAAGAGTGGCAGGTAATATAGGGATTATTATGGAACAAGTTTATGATAAGTTCGTTTGAGATAAAATTCCGGAGATTATAGAGGCAAATGGAGAAAAACCAATTACTCGCATTTTGGGTGATGATGAATATTGGGAATATTTGCTTAAGAAAGATCAAGAAGAGTTAGAGGAAGTAAGAGAAGCTACCTCAATATTAGAAAGAAAAAAGGAATTAGCCGATAAGTTAGAGTTAATTTGCACTATGGCTATCTATAATGGTTTTTCTTTAGAGGATATCCTAGAGGAGGCTAATCAAAAAGAACAAAAAAATGGTGGATTTTCTAAAAGAATTTTGTTAGAAAAAGTAATTGAAAAATAATTTTGGGATGGTGAGGAATATTACACATTATAAATCTTATGATAGTTTTAAAACTAAGAAAAGTATAGAACAAAAGCAAAGAGCTAAAGATAGAACACTTTATAACAGTAAACATTTAAAAGATGATTTTATTATTCCAGAAGCATCTTTGTTTGGCGTTGTAATAGAAGTTAGGTATAATGATTGTTATGTAATGTATCAAGACAAAGTTGTTTTAGCATGTCTTTCTAAAGAAATAAATGGTGTATGTAATCAAATTTTGTTTCCTGGAGATAAAGTTGTTTTGTTATTTCAATCTGGAAAGTATTATATTAAGAACTTGGTAAAGAGAACGTCTTTACTTTCTAGAACTAAAAAGGATAGTACTAAATTAGATGATTTAGGAACAACAAAACATATCGCTGCTAATATTGATTTAGCTGTAATAGTGGTCGCGGCGAAAGAGCCTCCTATGCATTCTAAATTTATTGATAGGTATTTGCTTGTTTTACAAAATAGTAATATTCCTGTTCTTTTATGTTTTAATAAGTGTGATATGAAGACTCTAGAAGATGAAAAAGTCTTAGATATTTATCGAAAAATTGGAATTGCTGTGGTTGAAACTTCTACTGTACAAAATATTGGTATAGATGAGTTAAAGCGTTATTTGTACCATAAACAGGCTATTTTTGTTGGAAATAGTGGAGTAGGTAAATCTTCTTTGACGAATGCAATTATGGATACGGAGGAAACTAAAACAAGTCATGTTAGTGAAAAAAGTAAAAGAGGAAGGCATACTACAACGACTTCTAAATATTATGTTTGGAATGATAATTCTTCTATTATTGATACTCCTGGTATTCGTAGTTTAGATGTTACTTCTTTTGAACCTATTGAAATTCAAAATTATTTTTCTGAATTTCAAGGTTATCGATGTAAATATAACGATTGTTATCATTACAATGAGCCTTATAAGAATTGTGCTGTGAAACAAGCAGTTGTAGATGGTTCTATTAGTATGGAACGGTTTGAAAGTTATGTGAAAATTATGGGAGATGTTTTAGATGGTAATAGCTTTGATTTAATTATTCAAGATTTACAATCTAGAAAACAATAGAGATTTTTTATTAATAGCAGTAAAAAATCTTTTTTCTTTATGATAGAATTATAAAATAGATTGGAGTAGTATTTATGAATAAACGTGTAAGTTCTAGAGCAATTATTTTTGATCATGATGAAGTGTATTTGATGTTTCGAAGATGTGATGGAGATATGTAAAATCTCTTTTTTTTTTTAATGTTCTTGACCGTGTGTTACTCCCGAGGCGTATAGTGTACTTGTAAAGAGAAAGGAAGGATTGATTTATGGAGTATGTAACATTAAATAATGGTGTTAAGATGCCTATTTTAGGATTTGGTGTATATCAAATTTCAAAAGAAGATACGAAAAGATGTGTGTTAAATGCATTAAGTGTTGGATATCGGGCGATTGATACAGCACAAAGTTATTTTAATGAAAGAGAAGTTGGAGAAGCAATTAAAGAAAGTGGTATTCCAAGAGAAGAGATTTTTATTACATCTAAAGTATGGATTGATAATTATGGATATGATAAATGTAAGGCTTCTGTTTTGGAATCTTTAGAAAAATTAGGAGTAGATTATATTGATTTAATGCTTTTACATCAACCTTTTAGTGATTATTATGGAGCATATCGTGCATTAGAAGACTTATATGAAGAAGGAAAAATTCGAGCAATTGGTGTTAGTAATTTTTATCCAGACCGATTAGCTGATATGTGTTTGTTTGAACGAAAGGTTGTGCCTGCTGTTAATCAAGCTGAAACAAATCCTATGAACCAACAATTAAAAGCACAAGAAGTAATGGATAAGTACGGTGTACGAATTGAGGCTTGGGCGCCATTTGGTGAAGGTAAAAATGGAATGTTTGAAAATGAAGCATTAAAGAAAATTGGTGAAAAATATCATAAGAGCGTTGCTCAAGTTATTCTTAGATGGCTTATCCAAAGAGGAGTTATTATTGCTTGTAAATCTACACATAAAGATAGAATGGAAGAAAATTTTGATGTCTTTGATTTTGAATTAACAAAGGAAGACATGGAGACAATTAAAAAGTTAGATTCTGAAGACAGTTTATTCTTTAATCATCAAGATCCAACTATGGTAGAATGGTTTGATAAGATGGTTGTTGAAAGAAGAAAGAATGATGATTGTCGTAAGGAAAAAAAGAATTGGGAGTAATATATGAATAAAAAGATTGTTATAGGAATTATTGTTGTTTTAGTTTTATGTGCTATTGGAGGATTAATTCTCTATTTTACAAGTAGAGATACTTTAGATAGTAATACTAATACAGATAATTCTGTGAATGAAAGTGTATCAACACCTCCAGAAAATACAGGGTCAAATAATACTGATAATAATGATAATCCTGCTACTTCTGGTAGAACATTAATTGTTTATTTTTCTGCTCAAGGACATACAGAAGAGGTTGCTAATCAAATGGCAGAAAATTTAAATGCTGATATTTTTGAGATTGAACCGGTTGATGCTTATACTAGTGCCGATTTGAATTATACTGATGATAGTTCTAGAGTAAGTCGTGAACATGCAGATGAGTCTCTAAGAGATGTCGAACTCGTAAGTACTACAGTTCCTAATTGGGAAGAGTATGATACGGTATTAATTGGTTATCCGATTTGGTGGGGAGTTGCAGCTTGGCCAGTGGACACCTTTGTAGAAAGTAATGACTTTACTGGAAAAACAGTTATTCCATTCTGTACTTCTGCTTCTTCTTCACTTGGACAAAGTGGGGAGTTGCTAGCAGAAGAGGCTGGTATAGGAAACTGGTTAGAAGGACATCGTTTTAGTTCTAATCCTTCTGAGGCAGATATTCTAGAATTTACTGATAGTTTAAGTTAATTTCTAAACGGAAGAATATTTTTCTTCTGTTTTTCTTTGCTGTGCTATAATAGATGTAATTTATAAGGCGGTGATGTGATGAAGCAATCCTCTTTATTTGAAAATGAGAATATTCCTTTGGCTAGTCGTATTCGACCTAGAACATTAGAAGAGTTTGTAGGACAATCTCATTTACTTGGCGAAGGAAAAATTTTAAAAAAATTGATATTGCAAGATCAAATTCCTTCTATGATTTTTTGGGGACCTCCTGGAGTTGGCAAGACAACGCTTGCGACGATTATTGCAAGACAAACTAATGCTACTTTTATTAATTTTAGTGCTGTGACAAGTGGAATTAAGGAAATTAGAAATGTTATGGAACAAGCGGAGGAAAGTAGACTTGCGGGAAGTAAGACTATTTTGTTTGTTGATGAAATTCATAGATTTAATAAAGCTCAGCAGGATGCCTTTTTACCATATGTAGAAAAAGGAAGTATTATTTTGATTGGGGCGACGACAGAAAATCCATCTTTTGAAATTAATTCGGCGTTACTTTCACGGTGTAAGGTTTTTGTGCTTCAAGCTCTTTCTGTAGAAGACATTTGTGTTCTTTTAAATCGTGCTATAATAGATGAACGCGGGTTTGGTAGACAAAATGTTTTGATAGATACTTCTCTTATTCGGGCAATCGCAGTATATGCAAATGGGGATGCTCGTTGTGCTTTAAATATGCTTGAAATGATTGTTTTAAATAGTGAAGAAAAAGATGGTAGTATTCTTGTAACGGAACAAATTGTGAAACAATGTTTAAATAAAAAGTCTTTGATGTATGATAAAAGTGGGGAAGAACATTATAACTTGATTTCGGCTTTACATAAATCAATGCGTAATAGTGATGTTCAAGCTTCTATTTATTGGCTTGCACGGATGCTTGAAGGAGGAGAAGACCCATTATATATTGCACGTAGGCTTATTCGCTTTGCTAGTGAGGATATTGGTCTTGCTGATCCGTCTGCTTTAACGCTTGCAGTTTCTTGTTATCAAGCTTGTCATTTTATTGGAATGCCTGAGTGTAATGTTAATCTTACTGAGTTGGTTACTTATTTAGCTGTGGCTCCTAAATCGAATGCTCTTTATGTTGCGTATGAGGCTGCACGTAAGGATGCAACGGAGCAAATTGCGGAACCTGTACCTCTTCATTTAAGAAATGCACCTACTAAGTTAATGAAAGAACTTCATTATGGAGAAGGATATCAATATGCGCATGATACGAAAGAGAAGATTACAACAATGTCTTGCTTGCCAGAGACATTAGCTAATCGTGTTTATTATATCCCGACTGTTCAAGGAAAAGAATTAAGGGTAAAAGAACGGTTAGAAAAGATTGAAAATTGGAAGAAAACACATAAAAAAAGTGAAGAAAAGCATCATTAAAATTGTTGTTGTATATAAAAAGAATCGATGTTTAAGTATGATGTGAACCCCATTTAGGAGACATCATAAAAAAACTAAAAATATTTATATTTTTGGATGTAGTATTTTCAGGAAAATTTCACAAGAAGAATTGAATGAGATTAATCAGTATTTATTAGAACATTATGAGTTACAAATACAGGTAGTTTCACAAAGTGATGAAGCTTTTTATACAGCATATGGATGTTATGCAGATATTGATTATGATAAAGAGATTTGTATTTTTATTGGTGGTGGAGGTTCTATAGAGCTTTTGTTTGTTAAGAATAAAGAAGTGGTAGAACAAAAATATTATGATTTTGGTGTTGTTGATGTTACCAATCAATTTCCTTCTTTAAAAGAAGATTATAATACTTGTAGTTTTGATGAAGTATCGGATTATGTTTCTTCGTTAATTGGAGACTTACCGTATACTTGTGATGTATTAATTTTAGCTGGTGGTGATCACTTGTATTGGTATAACAATGCACGTTATGAATTAGGAGAGAATATGTTATATCATAGTGAGAAGCAAAAATATATGATTAGTATTACTCAAAGTGATAATTATGATCATGATGCTTTAAAAACATCTTTGAATCGTATTCGTGAAAACAGTGATAATCCGTTATGGTTTGATGGTTCTAGAGCTATGAAAATAATTACAAATACTATTTCTCATAAAATAGATGCGAAGTATATTGTTCCTACTAAAATTAATATGGAAGATGGTTTACTGGAAAAAATTATGGAAGAACGAAAACGATTAGTTGTCAATTTTGAGTCAATTGGTAAGTTTAGCATGGTTAAGTAGTTTATTTTCTGTTACTATAAATATAGGGAGTGATGGATAATGAAATGTGTAATGTTGAAAGGAAAAAGAGAATTTGAAGTTGGAGATATTCCTGAACCTAAGAGTGTAGAAGGCAGTGTTGTTATTGATGTAAAAAAAGCTGGAATATGTGGTTCTGATATACATTATTGGGATATGGGAGAGCCTAAAGGTTTAGTAATGGGTCATGAATTTTGTGGAGTTGTTACTGATGCAGGAAATCGTGATGATTTGAAAGTTGGAGATCGTGTTACTGGGCTTCCTATTTCACCATGTGGTCATTGTTCAGCATGTTTGACAGGTAATCCTCAATATTGTCGAGAGACATGGACTTATGCAACGGGACTTTCTTTAACCAATCCTGGGGCATTGGCACCTAAAATGGCCATTCGTTCTGATATGGTACTTAAAGTTCCAGATAATGTTACAGATGAAGAAATGGCGATGGTAGAACCGACAGCTGTTGGACTTCACGCAATTCATTTAGCAGATATCAAAGTTGGCCAAAAAGTTCTTGTAATAGGTGGTGGAATTATTGGTTTAGTTTCTGCTATGTTTGCAAAAAAAGAAGGGGCTAGTTTTGTAGCAGTGAGTGAAACAAATTTAAAACGTGGAGAAAAGTCTGTTAGTCTTGGAGTTGCGGATAAGTATTATGATGCAACTAGTGAAGATTTTATGAAATCTATTATGGAAGATACACAAGGAAATGGATTTGACGTTGTCATTGAATGTTGTGGTAATGATAAGGCCGTTAGTAGTGCACTTATGACTTGTCGCCCTGGAGGAATGATTGTTTTAGTTGGAGTGGCTCTTGGTGCTATTAATATCCCAACTGTAGTGGGTGTTATGAGTGAGCTTACTATGAAAGGCGCTATTGCATATACCAAAGAAGAGTTTCAAACATGTATTGATTTGATTTCAAGTAAACAAATTGATGTTATGAAGTTTGTTGATGATATTGTTTCTTTGGAGGAAGTGCAACATGCATATGAAAGACTTACTAGTGGTGATGATCCAGCTGTTAAAATTTTAGTGGATCCTAATAAATAGAAAGTATAGAAATATATTTTCTGTTTTTCGTTAGAGGTTTATCATGGATAAGATTGATTATATTAATAAAGCTGAGAAACTCGTAGAGAATAAAAATTCTAGAATTATTTTACTTGAACAAATCGAACGCTATTATAGTGTGAGTGATTGTCCAGTATGTAAACATGACTACAAAGTGGGGGATGCTGTTTTTCTACAAAAAGGAACATTTCTTCATGGAACATATAAGAACATGGAAGGATTAAGAGAAATAGTTCGTCATGGGCTCATTGCTGGAGCTTTTGTTGGCGGCAGAAACTCTAAATATCCTTTTTCTGTGGGAGTGTGGAATTTAAAACGGGATTGTTTTTTAAAAGATTATATTGATTTTTATAGTGGTGGCACTATTGGATATATTGATGGAGAAACAGGAGTGTTTAAGACAGAGGTTATTCCTTATTCTCAGATGAATACAGTGTTAGAGCATATTTTAGTAAATAATTTGTATCGTTGGGGAATGGAACAAACTAAGGAAGCACGATTTATGCCTAGTCTTGTACAGGAGAAAGTAGAGATTGGTATTATTTTTCGGAGCGCTAATTCTCCTTTAAAGCAGTTATTAAAAGGAGATATTCTTACTAATGCTATTTCTGATGAAAATGTAAAACCTTTTATTCATGAAGGATATTATAGTAAGTTTCTTTTAGATAGACAAAAGAAAGATGATTTTTTTACAAACCGAGAAAGTGCTATTTTATTTGGAATACCTATGAATTTTATTGAAGGAATTTTAGTTGGCAGAAAGATTGAAAAAGATAAAAATGTTTTACAGGAAATAAAAGAATTATTACCATGGATTTATATTTGTAATCTAGATGGTAAGGTAATCATGACTTAAGTTTTTTTGAGATAAAAGAGAGGTACAGTATGACATTTAAAGAATTCAAAGATATTTATCGAAATTTAGAAACATTGGAAGAAAAAAAGAAATTTATTCAAGAACGACTAACTTCTTTGGCAAATTTTTCTGATCAACGAAAAATCGACTTAAATTTAACTTCTTTTTTTGCAGATTTTATAAGTCCGAATGTGATAATAAGGTCTAATTCTAACGCTATTTATGGAGGACTACTGGTAGATGATATGAACGTTTATAGTGATTTTTTGGATTATATAGATAATGATGTTGATAAGTTTTTAACATCTGAGCCACAAACTATAACATACATTCAAGATTATCTTTATCAATATTTTGGATATTTTTCTGGAAGTTGGGATGATAGAGAAGATGTATATTTTGGAAGAAATGTTTCTATTACAGAATTTAAAAATCAAAATTTATCTCAGTGTGCAGAAAAATGTGCTTTGGCACATAATCTTCTGTTGTTTTTAGGGTTTCAATCCGAATTAGTTTTTGGAAAATTAAAAGGATCGCATGTTTTTATTGTTTTTAAACCGGAAAATAAAAATTTTTGGATTTTATATGATCCTGAGAATCCTGTGAGATATGTAAATTCTGAAACTGGTCAAAAAGATCTTGCAATTGGTGTTTCATTGATGAGTCAAGAAGAGTATATTGATCTTAAAAATGTAAAACCTTATTCATTTCACTATGATTTGGTAAAAAAATTGTATAAGAAAGGAACAGAGTTTCAGGAGTTATCAAGGGTGTATAATGTTGAGAAAATAAATGAATTAACTGATTTTAATGGCTTAGCGCCTCATAGGTGATAGAATGTATCATTTACAGATTGCCACGACTAAGAATATGTTGCAATTAGAAACTTGGAAACTTCAGACTGTTTTTGATTATGCTGGTAAGTTGTCTATGGAAGAGCAAGAAAAAATCAGAAATTATGTGCATAATGAAGTTTTAGAATATTTACACTTTTTTGAATTAATAGAGGTTTCTAGTAGTATAGTTGGTTGTGTGCTAGTTAGACCTTATCAAGATGGGTATTTACTAGATGAGATTTATTTAGAAAAAGAATATCGCAATTTAGGAATTGGTTCTAGTATTTTAAAAGATAAAACTATGCAATTTTCTCCACTGTATTTATGGGTATATAAAGATAATCAAAAAGCTATTTCATTATATAAAAGAATTGGATTTTTAGTAAAAGAAGAAACTGCAACTCGTTATTTTATGGAATTTGTGACTTCTTGTAACAATCAGTAATTTATGTTATCATGTATATGGATGAAGGAAACTTCATAAAATAAAAAAGGATATATCTGAAGTGCTAATCAGATGCATCCCTAAATGTTGGTTTGACACCTGATTCAACTAATGATGAAGTTGATTCAGGTGTCATAATTTTTAAATTGTTATTTAAAAATGATTATTAATAGTAATATAAAAATTACTATTCATAATAGGTAGATTACACAAAAAAGTTGATTTCTATTTTTCGCATCATTACCATCCCTTTCTAATTCTTTGTTGATAAGAAAGAGGTCAGATATAACGGATATTATTATGGACAACATCTTTTTTAGAACAAGTTAAGATTTAAAAATGTTGTAAATATTTCATTGTTAATTTTCTTTGCGTAGTTTGCAAAGCTTTTTGGTAGAAACTTTCTTTGTATTTTACTATAATGGTGGAGATGAAAGGAGAAGTTTATGAAACTCGGAGAAAAGATTTTAAAGTATAGAAAGGAACAGCATTTATCTCAGGAAGATTTAGCTTTTAAGGTGGATGTTACAAGGCAGACCATCTCTAACTGGGAACTTAATGAAACAATGCCTAATCCAGAACAATTAAAGAAATTGTCACAAGTTTTTCAGGTGAGTATTGATGAATTACTTGATAATGATGTTCATGGAATATTAGAAAGTAAAATTTCGAATACCGAAAAGTTAGCGGGAATTATTATTAAAATATTGAAAGTTTTGGGAGTCTTATTTATTTTATATATTATTTTTATAGTGATTGCTATAGTTATGTTTACATTGGTTCCAAATGAACCTTCTGTTGATTCTATTTCTTCTACTAGTATGACATGTTCTATTAAAGATGACGTTTATCATATAACAATTGGTGAACAAGATTATTTTCAGTGTGATAATTGTAGTGCTAGTATGCAAGTTTATTTAAAAGATTTAACTGATTGGGCTAATTTAGATAGTAGTATTACTAATATTGAAAATTATTTTATAGAAAATGGTGGAAGCTGTAGTTTTTAGGAGTAATCAAAGTTACTTCTTTTTTTTAATTTTTGTTGACATGAGAGTTACTCACGGGTGTATTAATACTGGTAATTATTTTGATGACCCAGGATTTGTTCCATATATGACACGTTATGAGGCGGAAGGAGATGTGAAGGGTGCTGTATTGATTAATCCAGGAGGAGATGTTCAATTTCGTTCGGAAACTACGGAAGGGCAAGAAGTTGCTCAAAAGCTTAGCAGTTTAGGATATGTTACTTTTGTGGTTCATTACCGTGTGCGTCCTTATACTATGCAAGAAGGGGTTCTTGATTTAGCACGGGCGGTTCGATATGTTAGAAGTCATGCTGATGATTATTAGATTGATGAAGAGGATATTGCTATTATTGTTTTTTCAGCAGGCGGTATCTTGTGCGGTGAAGAAGTTTTGCATTATGACGGGTTTGTAAATGGAAACTTTTTTGGACGCTTCTTATGTTTCAGATGAACTTGATGAAGTTTCCGTTGATGTTCATGTGTTAGAAAATATGCCTCATGGGTTTGGAATTGGTCGTGAAGACTCTCAATGGATTATTCCTTTTGATGAGTGGTTGTCAAAAATTTTTGAAAATTAGTTTTTTAAAATAAGAAAAGCTGTGAATGCAGCTTTTTATTTTATGTATTGATATTGAAAGTAAAATAATGCTATATTTTTCACGTTTTTGGCACATATTTTTGCTTTAAGTTTCACGTTTTTGGCACATAATACTGTATCAACTTTCACGTTTTTGGCACATAGTGTTAGTTTTTCTATAAGTTTTTTGTTAAATTTTTTTAAGATTATGCTTTTTCTGATTATAGTTTTGGGGTGTTACTCTTGCAAAATTGTAACATTTTTTGCTTTTTTTTCGTGCTATAATAAAATGAAAGGAGTGAACTCTAATGAAAAAAATTATGATTGTAGAAGATGATAAAGTTATTTGTCAAGAACTAGAGGAAATGCTTAATCATGCTGGATATGAAACGGTTGTTTTACAAGATTTTTCGAAAGCTACTGAAGAAATCTTGGCTTCTTCTGTTGATTTAGTGTTACTTGATATTAATATTCCTGTTATTAATGGAGAAGTTTTACTTAAAAGTATTCGAGAGAAGTCAGAGGTTCCTATTATTATGGTAACAAGTCGTAATAATGAAACAGATGAAGTATTATCGATGAGTTTTGGAGCAGATGATTATATTACAAAGCCTTATAATCCAAATATTTTGCTTCTTCGGATTGGGGCTGTACTAAAAAGAGCCGGAAAGAATAATGATGTTACAACTTATAGAAATTTAAATGTAAATGCGAAGAAAGGTGTTTTGAGTGATGGTGAAAGAGAACTTTGGTTAACGAAGAATGAAATGATAATTTTTCAATTTTTGCTTAATCATCAAGGAAGTATTGTTAGTCGTGATGATTTAATGCCTGACTTGTGGAATAATGATGAATATATTAATGATAATGCTCTTACAGTAAATATTAGTCGACTTAGAGCAAAGATGACAGAGTTTGGAATAGAGAATGCAATTGAAACAAGAAAGGGACAAGGGTATATTTTATTATGAAGTTTTCATTGTTTTTAAAAGATAAATTTGTTTTTATACTGTTATTTTTTCTTTTTTTCTTTTTGTTAATTTTATTGTTTTTTGCATTTAAAGTTCCTGTAGTTCTTTCCAATGTTGTTCTTTTTTCGATGCTTATTTTTGGAGTATTGGCTCTTTTTCTTGATTATTTTCGTAAAAAGTCTTTTTATAATACTTTTCTTTTAAATTTAGAACATTTGGACAAAAAGTATTTAGTATTAGAAACATTAGAAAGACCACGTTTTTATGAAGGACAACTTTTTTATGATGCTTTTTATGAAATTAATAAGGCTATGAATGAATATATTAAAAATTATGAATTTCAAATGAATGATTTTAAAGAATATATTGAAATGTGGATTCATGAAGTAAAAATTCCAATTGCTAGTTTGATTTTAATGCATCATAATCATGGAAATATGCCAAAAGAATATGTTGGTCAGGTAAAAAAGTTGGATAATTATATTGATCAAATTCTTTATTATGTAAGAAGTGAGAATTTTGAACATGATTTTGTTATCAGTGAAGTACCTTTAGATAAAGTTCTTAAAAATGTGAATTTAAAAAATAAAGATGATTATTTAGAGAATGATATTCATTTAAGTGTTTCTAATGTTCGATATTCTGTTTTTAGTGATGCGAAATGGTTAGAGTTTATTATCAATCAACTTATTAACAATAGTATTAAGTATCAAAGAAATCATGTAGAAAGAGAGATACGAATTACTGGGGAAGATTATCCGGATTTTTTTGTTCTTTCGATTTATGATAATGGTATTGGAATACCACCTAGAGATATTGCAAGAGTTTTTGAGAAATCTTTTACTGGAGAAAATGGACGGACACATAGTAAGTCTACCGGTATGGGACTTTATATTGCTAAAAAGCTTTGTACTAAGTTAGGTCATAAAATAGAAATTTTTTCTGAAGTGAATGACCATACTATTGTAAAAATATCATTTGCTAAAAATCATTTCTATCAAATTGACGATTAATATTAAGATTTTGTAATGTTTGGTAATATTAAAGTAGCGACAAAATTCTTTTTGTTTCGTAAAATGGGGTAGTAAACAAGGAGGAATAGTATGGAAACAATTTTAAAAGTTGATAAAATCGAAAAGTATTATGGAAGTAGATCTAGTCTTACAAAAGCTATTGATAATATTTCTTTTGAAGTAGAAAAGGGAGAATTTGTAGCTATTATGGGAGCAAGTGGCTCTGGTAAGACAACTTTACTAAATTGTATTTCAACCATTGATAAAGTGACTAGTGGTCATATTTTTGTAGGTGGTATGGATATTACGAAATTAAAAGGTAATTCTTTAAATAAGTTTCGAAGAGAAGAATTAGGGTTTATTTTTCAAGATTTTAATTTGCTTGATACCTTAACGGCTTATGAAAATATTGCGCTTGCTTTATCTATTCAAAATACAAAAGTGAGTGAAATGGATACACGAATTAAGAAAGTGGCTCGAGAGTTAGATATTACAGATGTTTTAAAAAAATATCCTTATCAAATGAGTGGTGGACAAAAACAAAGAGTAGCAAGTGCGAGAGCTATTATTACAAATCCGAAGTTGGTTTTGGCGGATGAGCCGACTGGAGCACTTGACTCTAAATCTGCTAAAATGCTTTTAGAGAGATTTCAATATTTAAATCAAGAGCTTTTAGCGACAATTTTAATGGTTACTCATGATGCATTTACAGCAAGTTATGCTACACGCGTTATCTTTATTAAAGATGGTAAGATTTTTTCAGAACTTCGCAGAGGAGAGGATACCCGTAAAGAATTTTTTGACCGTATCATAGATGTGGTTACTTTACTTGGGGGTGACTTAAATGATGCTTTGTAAGTTATCTTTTAAAAATATCCGGAAAAGTTTTAAAGATTACGCTATTTACTTTTTTACATTAATTTTGGGGGTAGCGATTTTCTATGTATTTAATGCGATAGATAGTCAAACAGTTATGATTAATGTTTCCTCTTCTACAAAAGAGATTATTCAACTGATGAACCAAATGTTATCTGGTGTTAGTGTCTTTGTTTCTTTTATTCTAGGATTTTTGATTATTTATGCAAGTCGTTTCTTGATTAGGAGAAGAAATCGAGAGTTTGGTATTTATCTAACACTTGGTATGAGTAAGCGTAAGATTTCAGCAATTTTGCTTATTGAAACATTGTTGATTGGTGTTTTATCGTTAGTGGTTGGACTTGGATTAGGAGTTGTTTTATCGCAGTTTATGAGTTTGCTTGTTGCGAATATGTTTGAAGCAGACCTTACGAATTTTCAGTTTGTTTTCTCTAGTAGTGCTTGTATTAAAACTTTAGGCTATTTTAGTATTATGTATTTGGTTGTTATGATTTTTAATACGGTTAATATTAGTCGTTGTAAATTGATTGATTTAATTCAAGCTAATCGTAAGAGTGAAAAAGTAAAAATGAAAAATCCTTATGTTTGTATTGTTGTCTTTATTATTTCGGCAATTTTTCTTGGTTATGCGTATTGGCGGGTGACTGGAGATGTCGAGTCCATGGCTTATGCTGGTGAGATTTTAGTTATCATGGCTATTGGAGCGATTAGTACTTTTTTCATTTTTTGGTCTTTGTCTGGTCTTTTACTACGGATTGTTCAGTCTAATAAGAAGTTTTATTATAAGGGACTTAATAGTTTTATCTTAAGACAGATTAGTAGTAAGATAAATACAACAGTACTCTCTATGACAACGATTTGTTTGATGTTATTTACTACGATTTGTGTGTTATCGTCTGCTTTGTCTATTAAGAATTCTATGACAGCAAATTTGACGACACTTGCTCCTGCTGATATTGAGATTGATAAGAATTTGGACTTGGTACCTAACAATCGTGTAACAGAGGCACAGGCAGAGGATTCGCATCTTAGCGTTCGAGAAACTTTAGAACGGATGGATTTTGATGTTGATGCATATTTTAAAGACATTGTAGATTTTAATGTTTATGCGACCAATGATCTTACTATTCGTGATACGTTGGGAAGTTCTTTTGAAAAAATAAGAAATCAATTTCCTAATTTAATGTATGACTCTGCAGAAGCTATCGTTCGGGAAAGTGATTATAATCAGGTTGCTTCATTGTTTCATTTAGAACCTGTTCATTTAGAGGATGATGAGTATGTTGTTATAGCTGATTTTGATTCGTGGGTTATGATTCGTGATGAGGCTTTAAAAATGGGTGAATCTATCACTTTAAATGGCAATGTTTATTATCCAAAATACGAGGAATGTATCGATGGATTTTTAGAAATGAGTAGTAATCATATTAATACGGGGTTCTTTGTAGTTCCTGATGATGCGGTTGATGAAAGTATTCGGGCTCAAAATATTTTGATTGCAAATTATAAAGCAGAGACTGATGAGGAGAAACAAGAAATTGAAGATAAAATTGTTCAATTGGATAATCATCCTTATGCATCTTCTACGACTATTTCAGCGTCTTCTAAGATTGCAATTTATGAAGGTAGTGTTGGACTTGGTGCTTGTGTGACCTTTATTGGACTTTATTTAGGTATTATTTTCTTGATTTCTTGTGCTGCTATTTTGGCTTTGAAAGAACTTAGTGAAAGTAGTGATAACCGTGAACGTTATACTATGCTTAGAAAAATAGGAACAGATGAAAAGATGATTAAACGTGCTTTGTTTAGACAGATTGCAATTTTCTTCTTATTTCCTCTTGTTCTAGCAATTATTCATTCTATTTTTGGAATTATGTTCTGTAATTTTATTTTAGAAACATTTGGAAATAAACAATTACTTTATTCTATTATTATGACTGCTATTTTTATTGTTGTTATTTATGGTGGATATTTCTTAGTGACATATTTCTGTAGTAAAAATATTATTCGAGCACATTAAAAAGCAAAAAGAAGGGAAGGGATATTATGGGTTATGGTGAAGCGATTAAAACTGCAATCTTTCTTTTCCCTTTTATTGCTCTTTTTTTTACGGTTCCGTTTATGTTACATCAGTATCATAAATATGGGTCAATCGATAAATGGCGCGTTGTGATTATTTATTCTTTTATTTTGTATTTGTTAGTGATTTATTTTTTAGTTATTTTACCTTTGCCTAAAAGGGAAGATGTTTTAAATAATACGAATATGATACGATTGCAACCGTTTGCGTTTGTAGTAGATTTTATGAAGGAAAGTTCTTTTGTTTGGAATGATGCTAGTACGTATTTAAAAGCAATGACTGAGTCGTGCTTTTATGTGCCGGCGTTTAATATTTTGATGACTATTCCTTTTGGTATTTATTTACGTTATTATTTTCAGTGTAGTTTTAAGAAAACACTTCTTTATAGTTTTTGTTTATCTTTGTTTTTTGAGATTACACAAGTTACGGGACTTTATTTTATTTATCCAAAACCTTATCGGTTGTTTGATTTAGATGACTTGTTTTTGAATACTTTAGGAGGAGTTCTTGGATATTTTATCGCTGCCTTTTTTCTTAAGGTATTACCAAGTCGTGAGGAAATTGATGAGCGGTCACTTAAGGAAGGAAAAACTGTTTCTGGACTTAGAAGAATTACTTTATTTTTCTTAGATTTGTTTTTATACACTTTTTTAGGAGGACTAACGAAACCTTTTATACCTATTCCATTTTATCTTCTTATCTTTTTTATTCTTTATTATGTAGTCTATCCAACACTCACTAGGGGATATACGTTGGGAGGAAAATTTCTTCATGTACGGGTGCAGTTTCCTAAGTATACATTTTTAAGACAGGCAGTGCGAATTGTGTTTTTATTCTTTTATTATTTTGGATTGCCAATTTTATTCTTGTATGGAGCTGGTATTCTTTATTATTTTCTATCCTTTTCTGTTGTCGAGGCTCTTTGGTATTGGCTTATTGTGGGAAGTTTCTTCTTAGGGTTTTATTTTATTCATTTTGTAAAGTTATTAAAGAAGAAGACTTTGTTTTATGATAGATGGTTTCATGTTTTGTATGAGAGTACGATTTGATTTCTGCAGTTCTATTTATTTTAATATGTAGAATTTTGTTAAAAATGTGGTATGCTTTTATTAGATTTTTTATCTGTGGTTTGTGAGGTGTGAACATGAACTTGATTTTTATGAGACATGGGGAAGCTACTGACAATGTGCGAGAAGTTATTTCTGATAAAGAAATTTATTGGTCTGTTTTAACTGAACAAGGGAAGGCATCTGTTTTAGAGTCTTTGGAAGGGTTACCAGCGGTTATTGATAAGATTTATGTTTCTCCTTTTCCTAGAACTATTCAAACAGCTCATTATGTGTTTCTGAAGTATCCGAAAACAGAAGTAGTGATTGAAAATAGATTGCATGAGATAAATAATGGAAAATATTCTGGTAAGAAAAATAATGATGATTTGGATCAAACACGAATAAAGCAAATTCAAGGTGATTATTTTGTTCGATTTGGCGAGTATGGTGAAAATAAATTTGATATAGAAACAAGATTATGTGAATTTTTATATGATGTTTATACAAATAATTTTTGTGACAATACTATTTTAATTGTTTCTCATGGGTCTATTACTTCTTATATGAAGAGAATATTAAATATAAAAACGCCGCATATTAAAACAGGAAAGATTGAAGAATTTGTCCACGTTGATTTTCATCCTCTTTTTGAATACATGGAAGTGTTAGAAAAAGTTAAAGATACTAAAATAAAAGAGAGAGTTCAGCTTGTTCGTTCTTTGAATATTCGAGAGTCTTTAAAAAATAATTTAATTAAAATGGTAAAAAAAGAATTTAATAATATTGAATTATCAGATTATGTTTTTTTAAATTTTATAAATGGTCTTCAATCTACAAATCTTAAATTAATAGAACCTTCTCATTTTGAAAAGGGAGTTATTTTAGTTTGTTTTTATCATAATTTTGAATGTTTTGCGGAAAAATGGATTAATCATTATATTGATATTGGTATAAGAAATTTTGTGTTAGTTGATAATCATTCTACTGACTGTTCTACAGAAATTTTAAAAAAATATTCTGAAACTGTTCATATTTCTTTTTGGAGTATACACGAGAATTATGATCGTTATAAAATGTGTGGCTGGAAACAACAGATTTTAGAATATTATGGGGTAGGCCAACAATATTTAATGGTTGACTCAGATGAATTGTTTATATATGAGAACTATCAGAATATTTCCTTTGAAGATTATTTAAAGAAAAATCCTATTCCTTTTATTAAAAGTTTAATGCTTGATGTTTATACTAATAAAAAGTTGTTTGATGGTACTCTTGAAGATTTTAAATACGTTGATAGGGGAACCTATAAAATAAGTACTAACGTTTCTTATTATGAAAAGCTTTATGGTGGACCGAGATACCGAGTTTTTGGTATGTGTCCTAGTTTGCAAAAAATACCTTTTGTTTCCTATACAGGAAATGAGATTTTTATTGATCAACATTATTGTTATCCTTGGAATTTGAATAAAGAAGCTAGGCTTTGTTCTTATCTTTTGCATTATGAATTTTTGTTTGAAAACAGGAAGAATTATTGTTTATGTACAGAAGAAAAACAGCATATATCTCAGAGTGATTCTATTTCTTTTTTTGATAAGGATATTTCTATACCAATTGATAAAATAGATTTTAAATTTTAAAAAGTTAATATGGAAGGCTAGTTCATAGTCTTTTTTTCTTGTATTTTGTTAACAAAATTGTAATATTTCTTTTGCTCTTTCGTTGGTATAATGTAGTAGAAAGAGAGAAAATTATCATGAGTGTATTAAAATTAGAAAATGTTAAAAAGTATTATGGAGTTAAAAATAATATTACTAAAGCCGTTGATGGGATATCTTTTCAAGTAGATGAAGGAGAATTTGTTGCAATTATGGGAGCGAGTGGTTCAGGGAAAACTACTTTATTAAATTGTATATCGACAATTGATAATGTTACTTCAGGACATATCTATGTTGGTAGTGAGGATATTACAGAAATTAAAGAAGATGATATGGCGGATTTTCAAAGAGAGAATTTAGGGTTTATCTTTCAAGATTTTAATTTGTTAGATACTTTAAGTATTGAAGAGAATATTTCTTTGTCTTTAATTATTAATCATACTGATGTGAATGAAGTAGATAAAAGAGTTTTAGATATTGCTTCTAAATTAGGAATTTCTGATGTTTTGAAAAAGTTTCCTTATGAAGTGAGTGTTATTAGAGACTATGAGGGATATGAATGAACATTTAGGAGCGACTATTTTAATGGTAACACATGATACTTTTAGTGCTAGTTTTTGTAAGAGGGTGTTGTTTTTAAAAGATGGTAAAATCTTTAATGAGATTTTACGAGGAGATAAATCACGGAAGGAGTTCTTTGATGAGATTATTGATGTTTTAACACTTCTTGGAGGAGATACAGAAAATGTTAGGTAGGTTGGCTGTCAGGAATGTAAAAAAAAGTGCTAAAGATTATGTCATTTATTTTATTACGGTTGTTCTTGCTTTTTCTTTTCTGTTTGCCTTTAATTTGCTTGGTAGTTCTTCTGAGGTTCTAGAACTAAGCGATGTAATGAATAACTTTGCTATTGTTATGCATGTTGTAAATATTTTTATTTTATTTGTTGTTTGTTTTTTGATTAATTATACGATTAAATTTATGTTTAGTAAAAGGAGTCTAGAGTTTGGTACCTATCTTCTTTTAGGAATTAAGAAAAAACAAATCTCTAATTTGTTTACTTTAGAAAATGTTCTTTTAGGACTTTTGACTCTTCCTCTGGCTATTTTTATTGGTTATATTCTTAGCTTGTTAATGTCTTTTATTATAACAGGGTTATTTGAATTAGAGTCTATTGTTCATATTACGTTTTCTATAGAAGCTGTTTTGTTGTTATTCGTTTATTTTGCTTTTATCTATGTGTTTGTACTATTTTTGGCAAGAAGAAGAATTCGGAAAGTGAAAATATATGATTTGCTTTATTTAGAAAAGAAGAATGAGGAAAAACAATTTCGGAAAAATAAAGTGCGTAATGTATCGTTTTTTGTTTCTCTTGGTTTAGGAATTCTTGCAATGACTTTGTTTTTTCAAGAGTTTCATCGACCTAGTGTTGATCCTTCGATGGCAACAGTTTTGTTTTGTATTGTTCTTATTATTTTTAGTATCTATGGTGTCGTTATTACGTTAGCTGATTTTCTATTGAAGGTAGTTTTAAAAAATAAAAAGCTAAAGTATCCGAAAGATTATTTGTTTTTGGTGAGAACTTTTTCTTCTAAAGTGAAGACAATGAGTTTTACTTTAGGAACGATTTCTGTACTTATTACTTTTACTTTAATAGCGTTAAACTTGTCTAGTTTGTTTAAAGCTATGTTTGATTATCAGTTAGAGCTATCAGCTCCTTATGATATTAGTGCTACGGAGATAGATGAAAATGAAATTCCCTTGTATCTTGATTTTATCAAGGAGCATTATACGGTAGAGGAGGAGTTTGTTTCAAGCTACGACGATTGTTTTTCTATTGTTGATACTTAGTATGGCTGGAATTCCGTTTTTTTATATTTTTTTGATTATTCTTATTTTGATCGGATTGTTATTTTTGTATTTAGTTGTTGACTTTATGATACAAAAGAAAAAGTATTTGCAAGTTATTCGTTTGGTAGATCAGTTGGATGAGAAGTATTATATTTCGGAGATGATACCAAAATCTAGTAATTTAGAAAATCAAGCTTATATTTATGCTTTAAAAAAAGCATGTAAAGCTATGAATGATAAGATTAGTTCTTTGGAACAAGAAAGTCTTGATTACCGAGAATATACGTTAAGTTTTGTTCATGAGATAAAAACGCCTTTGTGTGCTTTGTCGATGTTGTTTGATTATCATAAAAATAAAACAGTTCGAAAAGAGTTAGATAAGATTGATAGCTGTGTGGAGCAAATGCTTTATTATGCATGGAGTGGAAATCCAGAAAAAGATTATTTTATTAAGGAATTTGTTTTTTCTGATTTGCTTCATAGGGTATTATTAGACTATAAGCCTTATTTGTAAGAGGAAGGTGTGCATATTCTTGTTTATGATGCAGATACTACGGTGTTTAGTGATGAGAAATGGTTACATTTTATTTTATCGCATATTGTTCGAAATTCTTTGAAGTATTTTGATAAAAAGGAGAAGACTTTGGAATTTTTTTGTGAATCGAAGGAACATAGTGTTTTAGTTCATATTAAGGATAATGGTTGTGGTATTCAAGCTTCTGATTTGCCACGCGTTTTTGAAAAAGGATTTACTGGGTCTTTAAGACAAAAAAAGCACTCCACAGGAATGGGGCTTTATTTGGCACGAGAACTTTGTTTGAAATTAGGATTGTCTATTGAAATTTTCTCTAAAGAAGGAGAGTACACTGAAGTTATTATTACTCTTCCTTTGAATACTCATGAATTTAAGAGGGGATCATGAAAGAATTTTGTTTGGAATAAGACCTTGTTTTTTAGGAAGCAAGGTTTTGTTATTTTACATTTTGAGCAAATTTTATTTTACATTTTGGGCAAATTTTACTTTACAAAAAAAGCAAAAATTGTTTTACAAAAAAAGATTGAGTTTTTGTTGCTCAATCTTATAATGCAGTCATAGTACCAGAAAGTAAACTGAATAAATATGTGTTTACTTTTTTTACGGTATGGTTTTCTATATAAATTTTATAGCCATTTAATTGGTTTATGTATGCTTCATCTGTGACATTGTCTAATTTGTAATCAATGATATCAATGTGATTATCATATACTAACATTAAGTCTATTTTTCCATGATATTCTGTACCATCTTTTTCTTCGATAAATTCGTATTCTTGGTATATTTCTGCTTCTTTTCTATTTTGTAAAAGAGGGGTTGTTAATAGTTTTTCTATGATACTTTTCATAAATGGGTCTTTTATTAGTTCTAGATTTGGATTGTTTAAGTCTATGTGTTCTAATAGTTCGTGCATGGTATTGCCAAATTCTATGTTTCTTTTTGTGGATAAGTCAATTAATTTGTTCATTTTTTTAGAAAAAGTTTGTTGTTTTATTTCTATATCCTCTATATTTAGTTCGGTGATATTTAGAGGGGTGATGGTTTCTTTGATGCTTTCTTTTTCTTTTGGTATCATGTAGTCTTTGGTAAGTCCTAATGTATTTAAATCTAAATCTTCTCTATAAAGGTTTAAGACACTTGGAATGGAATAGAGAATGCTAGCAAGGCTAGAGTATTTATAACGAATGGTTTTTAAAATAACTCCGTCATTTGTTTTTCTTTCTTCGGGAATTTCTTTGTTTGGAAGGAATAAAATCATTTTTTCTTTGGCTCTTGTTAATGCGACATAGAAGAGTCTAATTTTTTCTGAAATATCTTCTTTTGTCATTTTGTCTTTCATAAGTAGTTTTAAAATAGTTTCATAAACGCCTTCTTTCCAAATTGGAATGTATATAGGCATGTCAGGTACATAGATGATGTCTCCTTTTAAATCTTGTTTACTGAAAGATTTATAAAGGCCGGCAAAGTAGCAAATAGGAAACTCTAATCCTTTTGATTTATGGATGTTCATGATGCGCACAGCGTTGGAAGAAGAGGAGCCTACGTTGAATTTAATGAGTTCGTTTTTGTTTAGGAGTTCGTCTAGATAATTTTTAAATTCATAAATGTCTAAGTTACTTGTACTTGCGAGTTCAATGATTTTTTCCATTTTTAAAATGCTTTCTTTGATATTACCGGTTGTGATTAATTTTTCGTAATAATTGGTTTTGTCTATGATATTCATTAGGATTTCTCTTGGAGATAAGTCATCTAATCTTTGGCTAATTGGGGATAAGTCTTTTACTATTTTGCTTTGTAATTCGATATTTTCTTTTATCATGGTTAGTATTTCTTCGTCTGGTATTTGATAGAGAAAGCTTCTTGCAATACTTACTAGTGAGTAACGGAATTCTTGGTTAAAGTTTCTTTCTTTTAAGTGGATAAGTAAGTTTAATATGTTTTTTATGATGTAGATATCATAGCCGTTATTGAGTTCTTCATCTTTATATAAAGAAAGAGGGATACTTAAGAATTCAAAGATTTTTTTTGTAAGGTCAAAGGTGCTATTGCGGTCCATGATGATACAGAAGTCTTTGTAGGTTACAGGTCTTAAAGTATTAGTATTTTTATCTAGAACTGGGTAATTGTGTTCTATTTTTTCTTGGATATCTTTGGCAATTGCAAATATCTCTATTTCTTCTTTGCTGTATTCTTTGGAGTCTGTGTTGTAAGTATAAATTACCATGTTGTTATCATGCTCTGTTTTGCCTTCTTCGATATAAGTTGTATTTCCAAAGACCATTTGATGAGAGCTTGTGTAATCAGCATTTCCTATTTCGTCGTCCATTACTTTATTAAAGATAATATTAATATTATCTAGGACTTCACTCCTGGAACGAAAGTTTTTTAGTAAATCGATTTTCATTCCATCTAGACCATTTTTGTATTTATCATATTTTTCTTTGAATATATAAGGGTTTGCATTTCTAAATCGGTAGATACTTTGTTTAATGTCTCCTACCATGTAGACGTTGTGGTTGGAAATAAGTGAGATAAATTCTTCTTGAATATCTGAGGTATCTTGGTATTCGTCGACCATGATTTCTTTGAATGTTTCTTTTAGTTCTTCTTTAATATTTGTATTTTCTTTGATAAGTTTTAAAGAGAGTTTGGCAATGTCTGTAAAATCAAAAATATAATTTTCTTGTTTGTATTTTTCTAATGCTTGGAAGTAGTCTGTAAGTATTTCTAGAAGGGCGGTGATAAGAGGTTTAGTGTTGTTGTAATCTTCTAGGATTTCAGACACACTCCCATAATTACAGTAAGCTTTGCATTCTTTTAGTTTGGTATTTATTTTTTCGCGTGCTTCTTTTGTTTCTTCTTCACTGCCACGAGGGGAAGCAGGAATTTTTAAGGCTTTTATGATAGCTATTTTTTCATCTAGAGACGTATTTTGTTTTAATGGAGTAAGAGATTCTCGCACTTTGGACTCATATTCTGTATCAAAGTAGTTTTTATTGTCTTCTAGTTCGATGAAGATTTCTTCTATTTTGTTTTCTAGTATTTTCGTATAACTTTGAAGGATTTGATGTTCTATTTCTTCGTTATAATATGTGGATAAGTAGTTTTTTAGATAATCTTCTAAATCGGTTTTCATGTTTAGTTTGTCTGCTAGGGCTAAAATGTTTTTTTGTAATTCTTCATCGTCTTTGACACATAGGGTATCTATTAGGGTACAGAAATGAGGTGTTTTTTCTTGATAGAAACGTTCTAGAATGTCCGCTAATATTTTCTTTTTTTGTAGGGTAATGATAGAAGCATCTGTGATGGTAATGTTTTTGGGAATATTTAGTAAGTAATGATATTTTTTTACTAAGGATAAAGCAAAAGAGTCAAAGGTTGTAATATAGGATGCGTCTATCAATTCTAGTTCATCACTTAAGTTTTCTTTTTCGATGTTTTTTTTAATTCGTTCTTTCATTTCGGCTGCGGCAGCATTCGTGAATGTTAAAATAAGTAATTCATTTATATGAATGCCATGTTTTAGTTTTTCAAGAACTCTTGTTGTTAAGACCGCGGTTTTTCCTGAACCTGCTCCAGCTGAAACGATGATGTTGGTACCACTTTTTTGAATTGCTTTTAATTGGTCAGGTGTCCATGCCATAGTATCCCTCCTTTATTGTTTTGTTTCTTCTTTTTTCAAGAAGTTTTTGTCACTTGTTAAATATACATTTTGTTTGTTTGTATGATAGCAAATGTCTTTTAATTTGCAATATTCACAACTGATGTTTGTTTTATTATCAATGATTTTAGAAGTCATAGGAAATTCCCCATTTTGGATTTCTAAAGCATCTTTTTCTATGAAGTTTTTAGCAACACTCGTTAATGTATCCATATCGCTTTCGTCTAGTACTTTTGCATATTGATAGAATTCTCCATCATTTTTTGTTTTTAAACCATTAATGATTTTAGAGTCGTTGTAGTTTTTGTCGACATATTGTAGTATTTTTTGATTTCTATTGCTATATCCTTGTAATTTTAAAGCATCTTTTTTTTGCATTTCGTACGTTTTTTTGTCGTTTCTATTTATTCTATTTGGTAAGATGTTTTGAAAATAAATTCCTCCAACAGAGGCACTTTTAAATTGTTCTGTATGTTTTATTAAATATAAATAAAGAGGAAGTTGTAGGCTAAATCCTAAGGGGATTAATTCTTTTAAAATTTTAGTAGAACCCGTTTTATAATCTATTAGACATACGATGGTGTTTTCTTTTGTTTTTTGATATTTGATTTTGTCAATTCTACCTTCAAAAGTAGATGGGAGGTAACTAGGAATTTTACTATAAAGTTCTGTTTCAAATGTTTCATATGGTAAGTCCATTTCACTTTCTTGTGTGTTTATGGTATCTAGTATGTTTTTTAGTTCGGGTTTTAATTTCTCTAAAAAATACTTTTCTTTCCAGTTTGCTTCAAAATCTGTGGATAACTCGTCATATAAGGACTCCCAGTTTTCTGTATCTTTGTGTTCTAAAATTTTATGAAAGAGATTTCCGATAAATAATGTGAAAGTACTTTCGTAAGGAATAATTTTTAGAATGTAAGTTATGAAGTAACGGAAAGGGCACTTATTATAAATATCAATTGAGGTATAGGAAAGCTTTAGTTCTTTTAAATAAGTATGTAAGGTATTAGTAGGTATTTTACTATAGTTATTATCGTAAGTTCGATAAGGAATTTGGTAATGGGTTTTTAGAAATTCTAGGTTTTTTGAAGTGGTATTGTATTTTACATATTCATCGGTTTCTATTCCTAAATAAATTTGATTTAATAAGTGAGATGTGTTCCATTTTAGTTCGGGGTGTGAAGGTTCTTCTAAATATTTTAAAAGTGGAGAAGGGTAGCACTCGGAACCATTTTTTGTTCGTTTGTATGTAATAGTCATGTGTGGACAACTTTTTATTTTTTCTAAAGCAATTGTTTTAGATAGTTTGTTTTTTTCAGTAGTTGTGTCTTCGTTGATGCTTCTTAGTACTTTATCTGGTAAGTAGTTTTCATCTTTATAAATAGTTGGAAAGTCGTTGTTGCAGCCTAAGAGAAAAATATAGGTATCCTTTTCTGGTTCTAATTCGTCAAATTGTACTTCTTCTATAGCGTTTTTATTTTTTTGCTTTTTTCTTTTTGTTGTGGATAACTCGTTTGTTATAAACATGCTCGCATTTTTTAGATGGATATATTTATTTACTATTTCGATGATTTGATTGTAGATAGTTATTGTATCTTCTGTGGTTAATAATGGCTCTAGTTCTATTAAAGCTTCTTTTGGAGACATCGTTTTTAAGTTGTTTAGAAACGTATTTCCAATATGCGTTTGGTTTAAAGTTGGATCATTTGAAAGATTTACTGGAATGTGCTGTAATTTAAATATTCTTTCTATTGCAGGATAGTAATCACTTTTTAAGTTTGTAAGTTTTATTTGTTCTGGTAAAATATGATTAGTTAGTAATTTGTGAATTTGTTCACTTAGAAAGAGAACTTCATCTTCTAGGGTTTCTAATTCGTATATTTTTGGAGAGTAGTTTTCCGTTGTAGACTTTTCAAATTTTATAGAGAATGGTTCTAACCAATTTTCTAAATGTTTGGTTTTAGGAAGGTAAATTAGAATTTCTTTCTTTTTTAATTCTTCTTTTAATAGTTCGTTTGGTTCTAGGAGATTTTGATTTATTAATTCTTTTTTTAATTTGGTTAAAAATTCGCCTTTTTCTCCGGTTATTTTTTCTACAGGATATTTGATGATTTGTTCTAGGTATATTTTAGCAATATCAAGTAGAACATGATAGTTTGTGATGATGTAGTCAAGTGTTTTTTCTGTATATTTATAAGGATAGATTGCTTCTAGTTCCTTTAATGTCATTATTTTTATATTGTCAAAAGGATTTTTTTCTTTTAATTGTTTTTTCTTTTTTTCTTTTGTTGTTATTATTATTTTTTGCATAGAACCACCAAAGTTATTATAACATGTTTTCTGGTTTATTTTTTATTCATAATGCTTTTTTTATAAGGTCTTCTTTCATCTGTTCTTCCTATTAAGTAATCAATACTTGTGTTATAAAAATCTGCTAACATATTTAATCTGTCAATCGGGATAAGCTGAATTCCTAGTTCGTATTTTGAATATTGTTGTTGTGTGGTATTTAGAAGTTCTGCGATTTCTTGTTGGTTTATATCTCTATCTTCTCTAATTTCTTTTAAACGATTTATATTCATAGATTTCACCTATAGGTATTGTTTCATACATCTTTTTAGATGTATTGACTTTACACCTTATAAGATGTATATTTATTGTAGGAGTGTGGACTATGAAGCTGGAGAAATTTAAAGTGAAAAATACTAAGAAAAAGTTTATTATTATATTTACTGTTTGTTGTATTTTGTTACTTGGTGGAGTATTTTTGTATGCTAGTTTTGCTGTGTTTACAGAAGAGAAACAATTTAATGTGATTAATGGAACATACCAAGACCCAGGAGATATTTATTTTGCTTATTATGTAGATGGTGTAATTACAAGAGACCTTCCAAAACAAAATACAGGTTATATTTTTGATGAAGAACAAAGTAATTGTACCAACGGAGTAGTACCTACATTTGATAATTCTAGTTGGAAGTTTATAGCAGATTATTCTGGTTATAATGCAACAGATTATACAAGAACGAAGTGTAATTTATATTTTAAAACCGGAACAAAAACAGTAAGTACTTCTTTGGGTAATTTGAGTGTTTATACATATACACCGGATTTTACAATGAGTGCGTGCGACGACGTAACATGCGAATCACATGAAAAAGGGGTTTTTGAGACGACCGACGATGACGGACCAACCTACTATTATCGTGGCAGTGTGGAAAATAACTATGTTTCTTTTGCAGGATATTACTGGAGAATTATTAGAATAAATGGAAATGGTTCTATTCGGATGATCTATGATGGAACCGTTGCACATCCAAATGGCGAAGCAAGTGAAGATAGGAGTGCTGGAAGTAGTGATTTTAATTCGAATAGAAATATGCCAACATATGTAGGATACATGTATACAAGTGGTGAAGCACACGGGCTCGGGACTTCTTCTACTATTAAACAAGCTAATGATAATTTTTATACTAGTAAGTTATCAAGTTATTCTTCTTATTTCGATAGTAATTCAGGGTTTTGTGGCGATAGAAACTCATTAAATCAAAACAGTGGAGTTTCTACTGGAACAGTTGCAACATATAATAAAGGATATATAAGAGTGGCAAGTAGTCAACCTAATTTAATTTGCGAAAACAGTAGGGATTATTATACAATTTCTTCATCAAGTAAAGGAAATAAAGCCTTAAATTATCCAATAGGATTAATAACTGTTGATGAAATAATGTTGGCAGGAAGCTCTGGTGGAATATTTGATGGGGAGTATAATTTTCAGAAAATATCACTAAATAATTATTTAATTACGGGTTACCCATTTTGGTCTATGACACCAGTTGGAGGATATATACCATTTTCATACGCAGATTTAGGGGCTTTAGTTTTTAATATTAATGATAGAGGTAGTATCGACGATACCTATGTACATATGATATTTTATTTTAGACCTGTCATTAATATTCGAAGCAATGTTAAAGTATCAGGTGATGGAACTATGCAAAACCCTTACAATTTTGCATTATGATTTTAATTAATATTCTTTTAATAAAAAGCCAGCCTAATTTATAAGCTGGTGTTTTTTAATCTTTTTCTTCTAGGAGCCAATCTAATACGTTTCTTTTTTTTATGCCATCAAAATCTGCATCTAAATCATCATCTAGTGTTAGAATGTATTTTGGATAATTATCATTTATTTTCTTTAATGGTGTTAATTCTCTATCTAAAATTTTGTTTTCATTATCTGATTCTGATCTTGTTGTAAGGGCTACTTGATAGTAGACGGTGTTATCTGTTTTTTTGGCAACAAAATCTACTTCTAGTTCATCAAGTTTACCAATGTAGACTTTGTATCCTCTTCTTAGTAGTTCTAAATATACAACATTTTCTAAAATATGCCCCATATCTTTACCAGAGTTTTGGCCTAGCATATAATATCTAAGACCGATATCTATGGCATAATATTTTTCTTGTGTTTTTAAATATTCTTTTCCTTTAATATCATATCTATTTGCTCTAAATATTAAGTAACTATCTAACAGTGCATTAATGTAATTGGATATTGTATTGTAAGATGGTTTTTTTTCTAGTCCTTCTATGTTATTTACGATGCTTTTGACACTTGTTCTGTTACCAATATTATCATATAAATATTTCGTAATTCTTTCTAAGAGATTTTTATCAGTTATTCCTTTTCTTTGCATTACGTCTTTAAATAGTATTGTATTATATATTCCATCTAGAAACATGTTAATATTTTCTGGATTTATTTTGTATAGTTCTACGGCTTGAGGAAAAGAGCTGTATCTTAAATAATCTCTAAATTTTCTTGAGATATCTGTTTGGGCATCAAAAGCGGAAATATATTCTTTAAATGATAAGGGAAGCATTTTTATTTCTATATATCTTCCAGTTAATAAAGTGGCAAGTTCAGAAGATAGTAAATAGGCATTTGAGCCTGTAATATATAAGTCTACTTCTTTATTTATAAATAGGCTGTCTACTGTTTTTTCGAATTCATAAACATTTTGTATTTCATCTAGAAAAATGTATGTTTTTTTTCCTTTTACTAATTTATTTTTGATGTATTCATATAATTTTTTTCTGTCTTGTAACTCTTCGTAGTCTGCGTTTTCAAAGTTTATAGATATAATTTGATTTTTTGAAACACCATTGTTTATTAAGTAATCTTGGTAAATTTCTAGCAATGTTGATTTTCCACATCTTCTAATACCGCTTATTACTTTTATAATTTGTTGGTCTTTAAAGTTTTTTAGTATGGATAAATAATTATCCCTATCAATTCTTTTCATAAGCTTCTCTCCTTTGTATTTATTATACTCTTTTTGTAAATTTATTCAAGTTTTTTCAAAATTTTGAAAAAACTTTCTGTTTTTTGCACTTTTTTCAAAATTCTGATTTTTTTCTGCGTAACTATTCAGACTATAACATGCAAAAGTAAAGAGTAATTATAAAAAATTGCTCTTTTTAGTTTGCAAACAATACTTTATTGTTAAATATAGCTTTAATAGATTCAAAAGGATTAATCTTTCTTTTAAGAGATGTTTTTATAATACTAATTGCATCACAATATGCTTCAGCACTATTTATATTTTTAAATCCTCCAGATATTTTAGTTTTAATTTTAATAATCCTTAAATCTCTTTCACTTGGATTATTATCGAAAGGAACACTAAAATCATATATAAAAGCCAAATGATTATCTTTATATTTATCACATCTTCTAATAAGCTTAAGTGCTTTTTCTTTATAATATGTAGATTTAATATTTTTATTTTCCTTCTTGGCTAATGATATAATCTCGTCATATTTTTCCTTAATTTCATTCGTTTTTATATTAGAAAATGATTTATTGCCTTTTTTTATTAAAACTTTTCTATCATGGTACGCTTTAAATAGTAATTCTTTTAAGTCTTTTGCCCAAGTAACTTCTGAAACATTTTGGATTATTTCCTCTAAATATCTTCCTAAATGAACATTACATTCATAGTTATTAGAACCATATTTATACATTGTAGTATCATGGTCATGTATAATACCTCCGGTATATCTTGTTAAAATTTCGTGTTCTTCTATCTGTTTATGCCCTTTATTTGTATGTGGCTTATAAACTACTGTTTCACTATTACTATAATTCCTTATATACCATTTATTATCGTTAGTTGTTTCGTCTGTATTCATTAAAGCTTTATTTAATAAATCATTTTCTAGATTGTCTAAAGTTGGTTTTGACTTTTGGCTAAACTCTTTTAGAAAGTTAACTAATGTGCCATTAGATATATCTATTACGCCTTTAGAAAGAACATTAAATAAATCACTTAATCTATCTAATGCCACTACATTATATGTTCCAAGTTCAATTGTTAAAGCTTTTATACTATTATCATAGGTTACATCTGTATAAAACTCTTTTGGTATTTTTTCTTCTGTTTTTGGATTATGTTTAAAGATATGCTTTTCTACATAAACATTTACTTCTAAACCTATCCTATACTTAGTAATATCTTTACCATTTCTATTATTACTCTCATGATAAAAAGTTCTAGTTTCTACAAGATTATCTTTTATTATCTTTTCAACTTTATCTTTAGTAAGGCTATGTCCTTTGTGACCTTTTTGTCCTCCTATTTTCTTATCTGTCTTTTTTCTAGAATTATATAAATTGGCTCCACTTTTTTCTTTTTTTCTTGCATCTGTTGAGGGGGGTTTACTAGAATTACTGCTATCTTTATTTATTTGATTTTTTAATCTATCAATTTCATTTAGTAATTTCTCTATAAGTTCATCTTTTTCTTTTATGCTTTTTTCTAAATTAGTTATAGTGGTTTTTAATTCTTCTTTTTCTTGTTTAAATTCTTTTTTTAAATCTTGCTTTAATTTCTTCATTTCATTTTTATGAGTAGTATTTATATTTTTATTTTCTTTTATTAGTTCATCTAATTTGTTACTTAACTCTTCAAATTGTCTATAGAAGTCATTTGTAACTTTCATCATTTATACCACTATCCTTAACTATTACTATTTTCTCATATATAACTGAAAAAAAGCAGCATCGTTGACACTACTTTTTACACTTTATTTTTTTTCAAAGTCTGAATAGTTAC
>DVGF01000035.1 GCA_018712835.1 Candidatus Ventrenecus stercoripullorum | reverse complement strand
CCATCACCCGCTGGAGCTTCCATACCTACGTAAATCTCGTCTCCTTTATACCAAGCAGGAATTCTATGTCCCCACCAAAGTTGTCTTGAGATACACCAATCATAAGTAATTTCCATCCAATGGTTCATAATTTTCTCATAACGACTTGGAATAAAATGAACTTTCGTATTTTTATTTTTTTGATTTTCTAAAACTCTATCAGCTAAAGGACGCATCTTAACAAACCATTGCTTTGATAAATAAGGTTCAACCATACAATTAGTTCTTTCGGAATGTCCAACACTGTGAGTAATCTTTTCTACATCAAGTAAATAACCTTTTTCTTTTAATTCACTCACTAATTTGTCTCTACATTCAAACCGGTCCATTCCCTCATAATGAAGTGCGTTCTCATTCATCGTACCATCTGGATTGATGACAACAATCTTTTCTAAATTGTGACGAAGCCCTACTTCGTAGTCATTCACGTCATGGCATGGCGTAATTTTTACGATACCGGTGCCTTTGTCTGGATCAGCGTGTTCATCCGCGATCACTGGAATTTCACGACCAACAATTGGCAAGATAACTTTTTTACCAATATACTTTTGATAACGTTCATCACTTGGATTTACTGCTACCGCAGTATCACCAAACATGGTCTCTGGACGTGTTGTTGCTACATCTAAGTACTCTTCACTACCCACAACTGGATACTTAATATGATAGAAAGCTCCTTCCACATCTTTATAAATAACTTCTTCATTCGATAAAGCAGTTTTTGCTTCTGGGTCCCAGTTAATCATTCGCTCACCACGATAAATAAGGCCTTCTTCATATAACTTTACAAAAACCGTACGTACAGATTCACTAAGTCCTTCATCCAACGTAAATCTTTCTTTTGAATAATCTAGACTTAGCCCTAATTTAGCCCATTGACTATGAATGTTTAGGGCATATTCATCTTTCCATTTCCAAGCATGAGAGAGCCATTCTTCCCGCGAAATACTTCGTGGATCAATCCCCTCACTCTTTAACTTCTTATCTACTTTGGCCTGCGTAGCAATTCCCGCATGATCCATACCAGGAAGCCATAAAGCATCATATCCTTGCATTCTCTTATAACGGATCATAATATCTTGTAAAGTCGTATCCCAAGCATGACCTAAATGAAGTTTTCCAGTAACATTAGGTGGTGGAATAACAATCGTAAAAGGTTGTCCTTCCCTCTTTCCACTTGCAAAATAACCTTTTTCTTTCCAAATTTCATATTTTCCTTTTTCCACTTCTTGTGGATTATATTTCTTATCTAACATATTATCTTCCTCTCTTTCTTGGTTCATTTAAAACAGAAATAATCTCTTCAATCCTTGCATACGTTTCTTCTTTTGCTTCAAATTCTTGGTCTGTTATCTGCTTTATAAGGTAATAAGTCTCATCTTTTTTATGATACATATTTTTCAGAATTTCCTTTTGAATTTCTTCCACTTCTAATGGAGCGATGATAATAAAACTTCCGCCATCTTCAATGTGGTTTTCTAGTACAACGACGTGATGTAGTAATTTTGAAACCCAAAAAGCAATGGGCCATACCTTTATTTCACAATCAAACGCTTTTTCTTCATCACTTAGCATAGATGAAAAATCACAAAAGCTTTCTTCTAGTAAATCATTATGATTTTCAGATTCATCTTGACTACTGTTTTCTATCACATTACCTAACGGCCCAATAGTAACAATTTTTCTCATATGTTTCGTCTCCTTCAATAAAAAAAGATGATACCAAAGGAGTCAATTAAGACGGTACCATCCTTACATTTCGCTTTACTTGATAACGCAGTCTCCTGCGGATTCAAAACTCCCTTGCAACCTTCAAAAGTTATCTTTACTTAGTTCCAGCAACCCTAAGCTCTCTTATAAAGACTCGCTTTCTACTCCTCAAGTTCCTCGTTTCTTGCATTCTATTTTAAAATACTTTCCTTCAAAAATCAATACTCATTTTAAGATTATAAATCGATAGTTTCTTCTAACCGGTCATTAATATAAATTTCTAAATCACCATTCTCGTTAATAACAGAACGATGAGTATCCGTTGGTAAAAGCGTATAAGAATTACTAATTGGCGTATTACCTACCAAATCATAAACATAAAAGTCTCCATTTACTGTAACACAATTTAGATAACGATCGGTAAAAGACAACTCTGCAAAATCATCTGCTAAAACTCTTTCGTTTCGATAATTCACCAAATGATAATGATCTGTCGTATCCTTTGTTATAATATAAGTTCCATTATAAGTAACAATACCCTCAGTAGATGCCGTAGAAACTACTGCTCCACCTGAACCTAAAATAAACCAAGAACCACTTTGCAATGCTACAAAATAATCTCCTAAAATTTGTCCATTTTCGTCCGTCGCATTAACAAGTCCAATAAAATCATATTCAAATGGAACTACTAACTGAGCCATCTCTCCAATTTGTAACACCCCATACTTATGATTACTATTTTCTACAATGAAAAGATTACCCGCAATCCCAACACCATAATCTTTTACAGAAGTATAAGTAACAGTCTTATAAGAAACTCCGTTTTTAATATCATATAAGAATGCTTCATAATCAGCACTTTCAAAATCAGTAAGAAAAACAAATTGATTATTAATGACAGAGTCCATGAGTAGCCCGTCTTCCCCTTCACTCGGTACATAAGAGTCTATAGAATATTCTCCATCATTTATATAACTCGTTGCGTAATCACAATTGGAAGTAGTACACTCATAAGTTCCAATCAAATTATTATCCTCATCATAAAACCATAACTGATTGTTATAATGAAATTCATGATTTGGATTATCGTTTGTCACATCATCTGGTGTTCCTGCAAAATGAAAATAAAACCCAGCCACCGTAAGCAAAAGAAAAATAACTAACAAAACAATAATGGTAATAAGTGTTCCTTTACGAATTTTAGGATTCATTCGCGTCTCCTCCTTCTACCGGTGAATTATCAAGCGGAACGACAACTCTTTCCTGTCCACCAGAGGCCGTTGTAATAATGACATTCGCATATTCTCCACTAAAAGTAACAGAAAATGCTTTCGCTCCACTTCCATAAAAATTATCTATTTGTACTTTTAATAAATCTCTTGTACCAGAAGATAAATTAGCTGTCAAATTTTCACCATCATAATTATAAATATTAATATCTTTATTATCGACAGTCACATAATACTCATCATAAAGTTCAATATAAGTATGAGAATTTTGATCATTCACACTACCATTAAACTTATGTACAAAATAAGAATTGTCTTTATATGTTTTTAAATAATCGCCATGATAATCCACGATTGGACTTGTTTTATCATCACTCTTTTTAGAACCATCTAAATCATACAATGCATAAGTTCCATCTTTTTCTACAACATAATAGTTACCTAACCCTTTAATACTATTTGCTTCAAAAGCAATTAACGGAGTAACACCACCACTAGAAATTCTTGCAACACCATATTTTCCAGAATTTTTAGATTGAGCAATAAAAGAAACACTAGAAGCATCTGTAAATGTAACTTCACTTACTCCTGTATAAGAACGTGTATCAACATTACTGTAAGTAGCAAGCTTCTTACTATCCGTAAAATCATAAAGAACAATCGTATCTCCATCTGCTATAAAAGCATAACGTTTACCAATCACAGGGATCCAACCTAACTTACCACTTTCATCGATCTCTTTCGTATTTCCTGTAGTTTCACGCATAAAGCTCTCTGACGCAATACGACAACGTTCCAAACTACTAGTCCCATCTCCAACTTCATTTCTTGTATCACAAGGATAACTACCAATCAAAGTATTTTTATCCTGGTCAGAATAAAGATATAATTTTCCATCAAAGTATTCCAAATACGCAAGCAAACTAGATAATCTTCCTTCATTCAAATTAATAGAGTGATTTTCCTTATCGCTGCCATTATAAACATTAATATTTAAAAGCGTACCTGTCAATTCATATTCAAAAGACTTCTCCGTATCGATAAGCTTTAACTCCTCATATGTTTCTACTGCATTATAATTCTCATTATTTAAAGCAATTCCCTCACGATTCATTGGACTACCTTCATAATTCATAACATAAAGTTTCTTATCCTCTACCGTAATCATATAATCTGTAAGCAAAACAACATAATCCCAAGTCTTATCTTTTAATTCAGTTACATTATAATCATATACATGATAAGCCCCTTCACTATCTTTCGTTTTAACATAACGGTCATTTGCCCCAACAATCGTTTCATCAAAAGCCTTTGTTAAAACCTTATTAGATAAATCACTAATATACTGACTACCATCTTTTTGGACCATAACTCTCGTAATTTCTTCTTGATCAGGTAAAACTCCAACGGCCTCATATTCATATGGAATAACCATCTTAAACTCCCCATCATTAATTTGAGCAAGTCCATAATAATTATCAGTATTTTCTAAAGCAACATAATTATCATCATAAGATGCTACACTTTTTAATTCTTGAACCGTACTATTTTCTTGCATATCATACAAAATAATTCGTTCTGTATCAGTACTTTCACGGTCTGTTACAAACACATATCGATTATGATAAATTTGACTTCTAAGAGTTAAATCATTACCATTTTCATCAACCATTCTCGTTTGATCAAACGCATCACCATTAGTTAAATACGAAACTTCACATAAAGTTTCATCCTTATGTTCACATTCATAACGTCCTATTTCACTATCGCCATCCAAAAAGATTAAAGTACCATTTTCATAACGATAATTATCACTTTCTAATATTACATCTGGGGTATCATCAAGTGGTCCATCATTTCCACTTACCAAAAAGAATATACCCACAGCAATTAAAAGAACAAGAACAACTGCAACACAAATAACAATAATCTTTTTCTTTTTATCCAAACTCTTCCATTTTTTGGCAAGTTTCTTGAAAATATTTTCTTTCTTTTCTTTAGCAAGTTCTTCTTTTACTTCCTCTTTCGTTTCTACTTCGGTTTTAAAAACCAAATCGGCTTTTTCCATATTTTCATCGAGGTCTTCTACATCTGCTTCTTCCGTTACTTCCTCATCTTTTTCCTCTAAATTATTTAATGCTTCTAAAGACAAATCATGTAAAGTAATCACTTCTTTTGTTGTTTCTAATTCTTGTTCTGTTTTATCATTTGATGCATCAAAGTCTTTATTATCCATCCTAGTCACTCTCCTATTATAAACATTATACCAATGGAATAAACTTTTGACAATCAAAAAAAGACAGATAATTTCTGATCCGTTCAAATTATCAAAATAAAATATACAAACTTTTGACACATAAAAGGTGATTTCTAGTTCTAGAATTTCTCTTTCTTGATATGATGTATTAGGAGAGTATTTATGAAATTAAAATGTAATGGAAAAAAAATAGAAATTAAAAACGCCACCAATTTTACAACACGTTTAGTGGGCCTAATAGGAAAAAAAGACATTAATTACGGAATTTTATTTCCAAAATGCAATGCCATTCACACTTTTTTTATGAAGCAAGAAATCGATGTCGTTGGTATCAACGAAGAAAATCAAGTGATTTATATCTATCGTAATGTTCCCAAAAATAAAATCGTTCGTATCAAAGACAATGCCAAAAAAACTAGCATCTTAGAACTACCTAAAAATGCTAGCAAATCTTTTGTCATCGGCTCCATTATCAAATGGGAAGAATAATTTAATCTTTAAACTCGAAGATGTAGTCTAAAATTTGGACTTCATCTCCTTTTTTTGCACCAAGTCTTTCTAAGGCATCTTCGACACCCATACCCTTTAATTTACGTGCAAATCTTTGAACACCTTCGTCTTCACTAAATCTTGTCATATGAAACAACTTCTCTATTTCTTCGCCACGGATAACCCATATACCGTCTTCTTTTGTAATGGTATATGGTTTTTCATTTTGAAATTTATAAATAATCGTACTTTCATACTCATCATCTTGATATAACTGTTCTACCTCTAAATGTTCCAAAGTCTCCGCAAGATAATTTATCAAAGGTTCTAACCCTTCTTTCGTTAACGCACTAATAGAAAAAATTTCTTTATCTGGATATCTTTCCTTAAACTTTTCTAAATTTTCTTGAAATCCCGGCATATCCATTTTATTAGCAACAATAACTTCTTTTTTACTTGCAAGCTTCTCGCTATAAGAAACAATTTCTTTTCGAATAATTTCATAATCTTCAATCGGATTACGACCTTCACTACCCGCCATATCAACAACATGAGCCAAAATTCTCGTCCTAGATGCATGCTTTAAGAAACGGTCTCCAAGACCAATTCCTTGACTAGCCCCTTCAATCATTCCTGGTAAATCAGCAATGATAAAACTTTTTTTGTTTTTTAGTTCTACAACCCCCAAATTAGGACTCAATGTTGTAAAATGATAAGCTGCAATTTTAGGGTTAGCAAAAGAAACAGAAGCAAGTAAGGAACTCTTTCCTACACTGGGCATTCCCACAAGTCCAACATCTGCTAAAACTTTAAGTTCACACTTCACATAACGAATTTCCCCAGGTTCACCAAGTTCAGAAAAAGATGGTGCAGGATGCTCATGCGTTGCAAAAGCTACATTTCCTCTTCCTCCTCTACCACCCAAGGCACAAACAACTCTTTCTCCATCACGTGTTAAATCCGCAAGAACAAGACCAGTATCATCATCGATTATAGTAGTGCCAGTGGGCACCTTTAAAACGACATCTAAAGCATTAGCCCCTTTCCTATTCTTACCTTTACCATTCTCACCCTTAGGAGCTTTAACGATTTTATGGTACTTCAAATCAACAAGTGTTTTTAATCCTTCACTTGCCTCAAAAATAATAGAAGCACCTTTTCCTCCAGACCCACCATCTGGCCCTCCCATTGAAATATATTTTTCACGCCGAAAAGAAGTACAACCATCTCCACCCTTTCCAGCAATAAGTTTCATTTTGACTTCATCTACAAACATGTATATCACCTGAAAGTATTGTACCAAAATAACAAGAAAAAAAACAGTACATATTTGGGTTCTTCCGATAGTTTGTTTGAAACTATCTATAAAGTAGGTTGAAATATACCTGCTTTTTCATATGAGATTTGATAATATGGATATGATACGGAGGTAAACATGTACGAAGTAAATTCCTATTATCAAGA
>DVGF01000034.1 GCA_018712835.1 Candidatus Ventrenecus stercoripullorum | reverse complement strand
TGGAATGATGACAAAGATTTACTAAGCCAGCTTTTAAATCTATAGACGTTATCGGGGAAAATAGCAAAAAAAAGCCCTTAAACAAAGGCTTGATTCAAAATTCCCCTGATAATTCTAATTCCCTGATAATATAAATTATCAGGGATCCCCGATAATACCAGTTAAGTTTATAAAACGTGATAAAAAGGCAGAAAAACTGTCTTTTTTTGTGATATAATAGGAGTATTCAACAAGGAGTGTATTTATGAAACGTAGTGAAGTAGATTATAATAAACTAAGTCCAATGATGAAACAATACATGGATATAAAAAACGAATATGAAAGTGAATTGCTTTTTTATCGTGTGGGCGACTTCTATGAATTATTTTTTGAAGATGGAGAACTAGCAAGTCGTGAACTAGAACTTACTTTAACTGGGAAAAATGCCGGATTAGAAGAACGGGTTCCAATGTGTGGAGTTCCCTTTCATTCTGTAAAACCTTATATTGAAAAACTAGTAAACAAAGGATATAAAGTTGCCATATGCGATCAACTAGAAGATCCAAAAGATGCAAAAGGTATGGTAAAAAGAGGCGTTACCCAAGTTATCAGTAAAGGAACAGTAGTAGATTTAGAATTATTAAATGAACATAACAATCACTATATCGCAAGTGTCCTAGATTTTTCCTACATTTATGCCATTTGTTACGCTGATGTCTCAACTGGCGACAGTTTTGTCTCTATCTTGCCTCATCAAAAAGAAAAATTAATTAATACCATTCTAAATTTAGGGATTCTAGAAGTTGTTTTAAAAACTAATGAAGACTTAGAACTTTTAACACTTTTAAAAGGAACTTATGGTATCGAAGTTTCCGTATGCACAGAAGAACTAGAAGACCAATATACCGATATTTATAAAAACATCGAAGAAGAACACTATCTTCACGCTATAAAACATCTTCTATACTATCTTGTTGTAAAAGAATTAAAAGACCTAAGCCATTTTAAAGAAGTAGAAATCATCGTTCCAGATGATTACTTAGAAATGGATGTCCATACAGTAAGAAACTTAGAATTAGTAGAAACATTAAGATTAAAAGAACGAACATTCTCATTACTATGGCTTTTAGATAAAACAAGAACAAGCATGGGTTCCAGAAAACTAAAACATTGGCTCATGAACCCTTTAAAAGACGAAAAACAAATATTAGAACGTTATCATAAAATTGAAGTATTAAACAACGAATTTATTTTAAAAGAAAAACTAAGAGATGCCTTATATAACGTTTATGACATTGAACGCTTATGTGGGAAAATATCAACCGGTACAGTAAACGCAAGAGACTTACTCCAATTAAAAACGAGTTTAAAAGAACTTCCGGAGATTGCAAGTATTGTAAAAGAATTAAAATTCTCTGAAAACGTAGACCTACATCAAGATATTTATGAATTATTAGAAAATGCCATCTATGAAAATCCACCGGTAACTATCAAAGAAGGTTATTTAATCAAAGAAGGTTACAACGCTGAATTAGATGAACTAAAAGCAATTCGAAGCGGTGGCAAAGAATTTATTGCAAGTTTTGAGTCGCACCTAAAAGAAGAGACAGGGATCAAAAATCTAAAAGTAGGCTACAACAAAGTATTTGGCTATTATATCGAAATCACCAAAGGACAAATCGCTAATGTCCCAGAAGACCTTCATTGGGAACGCCGTCAGACACTTACTAATGCTGAACGGTATATCAGTCCGGAATTAAAAGAAAAAGAAGCATTAATATTAAACGCCGAAGAAAAAATCATCGATATAGAGTATCAGTTATTCTGCAACATCAAAGACACCATCAAAAAACAAATCCTAGCCTTAAAAGATACGGCAAATATCCTAGCAGAGTTAGATGCAATTACATCTCTTGCTGTCGTTGCCGAAGAATATCGTTTAGTAAAACCTGAGTTAAATCATGAACATTTGATAGAAATTAAAAATGGTCGTCATCCAGTAATTGAAAAAGTAAGCAATATGGACTATGTATCAAATGACTGCATTATGGACTCTAGTATTAACACCCTTTTAATCACCGGGCCAAATATGAGTGGTAAATCTACATATATGAGACAACTTGCAATTATTATCATCATGGCTCAGATGGGTTCGTTTGTCCCAGCAACAAGTGCCAAATTGCCAATTATTGATAAAATCTTCACAAGAATTGGCGCAAGCGATGACTTAGTGAGTGGGGAGTCTACATTCATGGTTGAAATGAAAGAAGCCAAAAACGCAATAATGAATGCAACAGAAGACTCTTTAATCTTATTCGATGAACTAGGAAGAGGAACAGCTACTTATGATGGAATGAGTCTTGCGGAAGCTATACTAAACTATGTTGCCAAAAACATACGATGTAAAACACTATTTTCTACGCACTACCATGAATTGACTTCTCTAGAAAGACAAATTCCTTCTATCAAAAACGTTCATGTCAGTGCCAAAGAAATTGACGGAAAATTAATATTTTTACACAAAGTACAAAGTGGGGCAGTCGATAAAAGTTATGGAATTCATGTAGCAAAATTAGCCGGACTTCCAGAAGAAATTATCAAAAATGCCGAAGAAATCCTATCTGTTTACGAAAAAAAGCCAAAAAAAGAGCGTGAAAAGGAAATCCAACTTGTAATGGAATTTCCAGAAGAAAAAACAGATCCAGTCTATGAAAAACTTAAAAGCATTGACCCGTTAAGAATGACTCCAATCGACGCTTTAACTCTTCTTTATGAATTAAAAGAGACTGCTGAGCATAAAGTAAAATAGAGGTGAACATTACGGAAAAAGATATAAAAACTTATTATATGACGAGAGAAAAAAATAAAACAGTAGAAAACTATATGAATCGCATTTTTATGGCTAGTACGATAGAAGAGGCCGTTCAAGCTTACTTAGATATGCGTACCTGTCTTTCTCCAGAATGGATTGAGTCTTACTTAAATAAATCAGTCATGATTCATGGAAAAATGGCCAGAATAAAAAACTTACCATTTTTAAAGGAAGTAATGAAAGAATCTAAAAAATACATTATTGCAAGTTTTGATGTCATCATGGGTGTAACACAAGGAAGTAATGGCGAAAAAGAATTCCTATCCTACACAAAACGTGAAATCTTACCGACCGGAACAAATCAAGAAGCACTTCAAATTTTTTATGAAAAACGCGAATTTTATCGTAAAATAAATCAAGCAATTAAAGAGGGAGACATATTCACTTTAGAAAGCAATTACTCTACGTTAGAAAAAGACCCATGCTACGTTTGGACAATCAATTATTTTGGCTTGCAAAAACCTTTACAGCCTATCCGCGACTATTTACCAAATCATGAACAAAATAACTAGCCTTACCTAGTTTTTTTTGATACAATGTTGGTGGTGATGTATTATGCTAAGTCGCAGTGAGTTAAGACAAAAATGTATGACTATTTTATATCAAATAGATATTATGAAACAAAATGAACTACCGTATGATGTAGAAGAAATTATTAAAGAAAATTTAGAAATCGAAAATGAGTTTGTCAAAGATATTGTGTTTGGAGTAGAGACTTCAATAAATGAAATTGATAGTATAGCCAATAAATATTTAAAAGATTGGGATATAAAGCGTTTAGATAAGGCCGGCAGTGCAATTCTTAGAATGGCTATTTACGAAATGAAATACATGGATACTCCTCCTGTCGTAGTAATCAATGAAGCAATAGAATTAGCTAAAAAGTATACAGATGAAGATCTTGTTAGTATGATTAACGCTGTATTAGATAAATTCATGAAAGATGAAAACCTATGAACCAACGTGGCCGCATTGTTCTAGATAAATTCATTCCAACTTTTCCTAAAGCTTTAAAAGATAATATAATAAGAGAAGCAACCGAATGTAGTCATAATGCATATTGGTTAAACATTGAAAACCAATCATATTTATTTAAAACTTGTGACTCGACTACAGAAATTATGAAAAGTTTACTTGTTGAAAAAATAGCTGTAAACAGTGGGATAGAAACAGTAAAAACTAGATATTCCTCTTTGGGATATAGCATTGGAGAATTAATTTTAGATTATCGTCAAAATGGGTATAGATACATAAATGGAGCTCAAATCCTAAAAGAATATTATGAATATTTAAAAAGCATCAATCAATTAGAAGTATTAAGAATTCCAGATATAGAAAATTTAACAGAAACAGCAATATTAAACAAAATGAACCATTTAGAATCAATTTGGAACGCCTTGGAATTTCATTATCGTAAATTAGACCCAGTGTTATGTGCCGCAAATGTAGAACGGATTATGAGAAAACATGCCCAAAGATTTTGCTTAGACTTTTTAACGATGCAATCAGACCGATATAATGAAAATTGGGAAATAGCAGAAAACATTATTACAGAAGAAGCTGATTTAACACCATTATATGACTCCAGTAAAAGTTTTGACTTATTAAATTTTTATTTAAAGATGGGAATAACATCTGTTCCTAAACATAATACTTACAGAGTATTAGAAGAATTAATGGACTCTTCCGACAATTATACCAATAATTATTTTGAACAATTGTATCAAGAAAATCCACCAGAAAAAATAGTCTTATATTTAAACGAATTAAGTAACGAAAACGGATTAAAGTTATTAGCGGAAGAAACCCAAGAAATTTTGGCGTCTTATACCAAAAATTATGAAATTATTGCCGAAATGCTGCAAAAAGAAAAGAGAAGATAACGTATGAACCATGAATATATAACAATATCAAAAATTAATCAGTATATTAAGTTGATGTTCGACAGCGATAATGCTCTTCAAAGAGTTTATTTAAAAGGCGAAATTAGCAATTTCAAAAGACATACTTCGGGGCATTTATATTTGACTTTAAAAGACGAAGAATCGCGTATCAGTGCTATCATGTTTCGAAGTGCAGCTGCCCATCTTACGTTTCAACCAGAAGATGGCATGAATGTTTTAGTAACCGGAAGAATAAGCGTTTATCCAGCAGGCGGAAACTATCAAATATACATTGATAAGATGGAGGTAGATGGCTTAGGAAATCTATATGTAGAATTTGAAAAGCTAAAGAAAAAATTACAACAAGAAGGCCTATTTGATTCAGCTCATAAAAAAGAAATCCCAAAATTTCCTCGAAAAATTGGAATTGTAACAGCCCCGACCGGAGCCGCGATCAAAGATATTCTAAGCACGATTCAAAGAAGATTTCCATTATGTGAAACCATTTTATTTCCAGCATTAGTTCAAGGAGTATCAGCTGCCAGTGATGTTGCAAGAAAAATAGAGATTGCTAATACTTATGATATTGATGTATTAATTGTTGGTCGTGGTGGAGGTTCTATCGAGGATTTATGGGCTTTTAACGAAGAAATCGTGGCTCGTGCTATTTACAATTCTCACATTCCTGTTATCAGTGCAGTCGGTCATGAAGTAGATATAACAATCGCTGACTTTGTTGCTGATAGGCGTGCTCCAACACCAACCGGAGCTGCAGAAATGGCAGTCCCCACAGTTAGTGAAGTAAAAAATATCTTTGCTCTTAAGAAAAACACACTTTCTAGCATCATAAAAGAAAAACTAACCGTGGCAAGTCAAGAGCTAAAAAAAGTAAAGTCTAGTTATATCTTAAAAAATCCAATGACCCTATACGAAATGAAAATGCAGAAATTAGATGCTCTAACGGATGCCCTAAATAAAGATATGACAAACTATATTACCCAAAAGAAATTAGAATTACAAAGTTATCAAAAAAGCTTTGTATTGCAAAATCCATTAAACAGTTATACAAAATATTTTAAAGATTTAGAAAATAATCAAAAAGTTTTAAAAAATAAAATAGAACAAATCTTAGAGAAAAAAACAAGTGATTTACAGTATGTGATTCAAACCCTTCGTTTAGTAAACCCATTAAATATCCTAGATAAAGGGTTCTCATTAGTAAAAAAAGACGGGCATATTATTAAAAGCAGTCAAGAAATTAAAGAAAAAGACCTTCTTGATATTAGATTACATCAAGGAGAATTAAAAGTAGAAGTAAAGGAGATATTATCATGAATGAAATTACATTTGAAACAGCTCTAAAAGAGCTAGAAGAGATTATTAAAAAGTTAGAAAGCGGAAGCATTCCATTAGAAGAAGCAATTAATGAATATACCGATGCAATGAACTTAGTAAAGATTTGCCAAGAAAAATTGGATCACGCCACGGAACAAGTGAATAAAATATTAAGTGAAAGTGGCGAATTAGAAGACTTTAAAGTAAGTGAGTTGACGAATAATGAGTAAATTAGTAACAAAAATTACTGACCGTGATACCGATTTTGCACAGTGGTACACAGATATTATAAGAGAAGCAGACTTAGTCGCGTATTCTTCCGTAAAAGGAAGTATGATTATTAGGCCTTATGGCTACGCAATCTGGGAAAACATGCAAAGTATCCTAGATAAAGAATTTAAACGGACAGGCCACCAAAATGTCCAAATGCCGATGTTTATTCCAGAATCTTTACTAAATATTGAAAAAGAACATGTCAAAGGCTTTGCCCCAGAAGTAGCGTGGGTAACGCATGGGGGAGAAACAAAATTAGAAGAAAGAATGTGTGTTCGTCCTACCAGTGAAGTATTATTTTGTGACCACTACAAAGACATCATAAAATCATATCGTGATTTACCAGTGTTATATAATCAATGGTGTACGATTGTCAGATGGGAAAAAACTACCAGACCATTCCTTCGTAGTCGTGAAATTTTATGGCAAGAAGGACATACGATGCACGCTACTGCCGAAGAAGCTAAAAAAGAAACACTTAGAATGTTTAAGATTTATGAAGATTTCCAAAGAAATATTCTAGCTCTTCCAGTCATTACCGGAAGAAAAACAGAAAAAGAAAAATTTGCTGGGGCAGAAGAAACCTATACATTAGAAGCGATGATGTATGATGGAGTCGCTCTTCAAAACGGAACAAGCCATTATTTTGGAAATCACTTTGCTAATGCATTTGGCATAAAGTTTTTGGATACAGATAATACTTTAAAAACTCCATATCAAACAAGCTGGGGCGTTACTACTAGAATGATTGGAGCCATCATTATGACACATGGAGACAATCACGGCTTAGTACTTCCACCAAACATTGCCCCAATTAAAGTTGTATTTATTCCAATTGGTAAAGATGAGAAAGTACTAAATATCATAAACGATATAACAAAATCTCTTCCAGAAGATATCTCATATCAAGTTGATACCTCAGATAAAACACCAGGCTTCAAATTTGCTGATGCAGAAGTAAAAGGTATTCCAATTCGTGTGGAAATAGGTATGAGAGATTTAGAAAATAACCAAGTAACACTTGTAAGAAGAGATACATTAGAAAAAATACCAGTTGATATAGAAAATGTGGTTTCAAAAATTGAAGAATTGTTACCAGAAATCCAACAAGATATGTATGATAGAGCCTTAAAAAGAAGAGATAGCATGATTTATGACACAACAGATTATGAAACATTCAAAAAAGACGCAAAAGAAAAAAATGGCTTCTATAAGATTAATTGGTGTGGTAATACATCTTGTGAAGACAAAATCAAAGAAGATACTGGCCTAAAAAGCCGTTGCATCATAGAAAAAGAAGAGATAACCGGTTCTTGCATCGTCTGCGGCGAAAAAGCAACAACAAGACTCTATGTCGGCAAACAATATTAAAGTGCACTAGCACTTTTTTTCTATATTTTACCATAACAGATATTACCATTTTTCTTTTTCCAAAACACACCATACTATGTTTAGTAGGTGATAAAGAATGAAAAAATTAAACATTGCATTAATACTTAGTATTTTATTGTTTCCGATAAGCGTCTTTGCTTATTCAAATTCAGTCATCCTTGGTGGTGAAAACGTCGGAATTCATATTGAAATGCCTGGTGTGATGGTAATAGGCTTTTATAAAGTAAATGGAAGTAACAGCAAAAGCAATCCAGCTATTGAAGTAGGGGATATTATTACCGAAGTAAATGGTAGCAAAATCACAAAAATAGATGAATTAACAACAGAAATTGAAAGAAAAATTCAGAATGACCAAATTACTTTAACAGTAGATCGAAACGGTGAAACAATAAAAACAACGCTTTCCTTATCAAAAGTAGATGGCATCTATAAAACTGGACTATATGTAAAAGACAGCATTACTGGTCTTGGTACAATTTCTTATATCGATCCAGAAACAAAAGTTTATGGAGCACTAGGCCATGAAATATTAGAAAGTACTTCTGGAAAACTAGTGGAAGTAAAAACAGGTTCTATTTTTGAAAGTACCGTAACAAGTATTCGAAAAAGTAGCAACGGAACTGCTGGAGAAAAAAACGCTGACTTTAATTTCAACCATATCTTTGGCAACATAGAAACAAACACAAACCATGGTATCTTTGGTATCTATGAAGAGGATATTACTGGAGAAACTATAGAAGTAGCCACCAAAGACGAAGTGAAAGTTGGAAATGCTTCCATCTACACCGTATTATGTGGTAAAGAAAAAACAGAATATGAAATAGAAATTACAAACATCCAAGAATATAACGATGTCAAAAATATAACATTCGAAATTACAGATAAAGATTTAATAAATCAAACAGGAGGAATTGTCCAAGGAATGAGTGGTTCTCCAATCGTACAAAATGGTAAAATTATTGGTGCCGTCACACACGTAATCATTGATAATCCACTCACTGGATATGGTATTTTTATTACAACCATGTTAGAGAATGGCGACAAAATATTATAGCCATTCTTTTTTTGTGTCAAAATGTCTACACAGTCTATTAATTATTTACTTTCTTAAACTTTTTCTATATACTTATTATAAAGAGTAGGGAATTATATGGAAAAGAAGTATATGATACATAATATATTAATGTTATTTAGTTTAGGACTATTACTCATACTACATTACTTTATTTTATTTATGGAAGAAGAAAAAGGAGAAGGTGCTGCACTATTCTTTATACTGCTCCTTTTCTCCAACTGGGGTTTAAACGTCTTTAAAGAAGAAAAAAACTTAATTCAAAGCAAAACATATTACATTTTATATAACCTTGCATTAATAATTTTAATCATCTTTTTAGGCTATGGTCTGATTTCTTATTTTCTAAACAACCATAATGCCCATTACCTAAGAAATATAATTGCTGCCGGACTTCCTTATCTTGGCTTTGTTCTAACATTTCTAGCACTAGATATTGCCGGCATTTTTCTAAAAAAAGAAACAGTTATTGTTAAAAAAGATATTTCAAATTTCCTATACATCAGCGCGGCTCTAGTTAGTTTAGTAAATATCTATTATTTATTCCAATTAATAGGGATCTACACTAATTTTCCATGGATTGCTAGCCTCATTGGACTTTTCTTATCCATGAAACTCTTAAGCCAAAGCTCTTATGTATTTGTTCATAAAGAATATCGAAAAACAGAATTTTTTCTCATCATTTGCTTTCTATTTATGAAAGATTTTACTTTTGCATTATTAGTAGCATTCCATCTTTTAACGTACAAAAAAACTGCATCTTAGCTAATAGTATAGGCTATAATCGATGCAGCAATTCCACCCACCATTACAAACAAAGTAATCCAGGCAACTATTTTTCTTGTTTTCTTATTCATGTTAACCTCTCTTTTACGTACTATAATTTATCATAAATTTGCTACTTTGTAAATATATTTCAATAGGTGATACTTTTGAAACGGTTAAAATATTATTTGAAACAGAAGAAATACTTAGTATTATTTATAAGTGTCTTAGCACTTTCTGGAGCAATCGTTGGTCTTTATTTAGGAATAACAAACATCGAATTTTTAAAAGAAGATGTCCTATACTACACAAGCCATATAAATAACCAATCATATAATTATATATTATTTCATTTTTTTGCAGTAGTCATTAGTATCGTGACTTCTTTTTTTGCAATTGGTATCCCTCTTTTATGTACACTTTTATTTTACGAAGGAATGACTGTTGGCTTTTTGATAGGAATTTTTTCAGTAACGTACGGAATATCAGGAACTTTATTTGCGTGTTGTTTCTTAATCATCACAAAATTAGTATATTTTATTATTCTTCTTTTCTTATTCTCAAAGTGTTTAAAAATAGCCCGAAAAATGATTGGAAAATACATATATAAAACTGACCCTAGCATTATTGTAAGTCATTTATTAAAAGGTTGCATTTGCCTAACTGGAATGCTTTTAATATACGATGGGTTCCTCTATCTCTTTGGGAGTAAAATCATCACGCTCTTATCTTTTCTTCTTTAAAAAACTAAAACATATCTAAATTTCTTGAATTCTATCCTGCTTTTTCATATAATAAGCTCTATAGGTGATGAAATGAAAAAGAACAAGAAAAAAACACAGCTCATTATATATTATCATGGGACATCTATTTCTAAAAATGAACTGATAGATATATTTGAAAAATACTGTGATAACGACACTCCTTATTCTAGCATAAGCGCAAAAGATGATATTATAATAGGTACTGATAACTCACAATTGATAGGAAAAAATGGCTACTTTCATTATAATATTTCTTCAAGGCCCAATACTCAAAAAACATGTCAAAAAGTACAAAAATCTTTAGAAGAATATGGGACACATATGCTCCAAAACTTTTTAGATCAATCCATTGCAGTTATTGTTTATGATAATAACCAAAAGAAAGCTTATGCTGGAATAAGCCGGACATCAGGTGATGTAGAATTATATATAGGACGAGTAACAGAAGAAGAAATTTTAATATCCAATGAACTAGAAATTGTTGAATTATATTGCCAAGAAGTTGCTTTAATGCCTGATTACTCTTTCTACATGGACGGTTATATTTTTTTCCTTTCTTTAGACTATAGTGAATCTATAGATGATTTTTTAAAAATAAATGAAAAAGATATTTTAACTCAAAAAAATCAACAAAATCCTTCAAAAATTTCTAGCCAAAATCCGAAACCACTACCCGCAATTGAAACAACATACTCTAAAATAAAAAAATACATTATAGGACAAGATGATGCAATCAAACAAGTATTAATGGCTTTATATAATAACCGCGAACTATCTCATAAAAACTTAACAAGAAGTGAAATCATCGCAGCCAAAGAAAATGTATTACTTGTAGGCCCAGCCGGTGTAGGAAAAACTGAAATAGTAAGGCAACTAGAAAATGTAGTAAATACACCAGTTATAGAGGTAGACATCCAACAATACTCACCAACTGGTTATGTTGGAAAAGACGTAATGGAAATACTAGAAAATATTTACATTCATAGCAATGGGAACTTAGAAGTAGCAGAACAAAGTGTTCTATTTATTGATGAAATCGACAAAAAACTGTTTCATAATACAGAGGAAGCCTTTCCTCTAGCCACAATCAATCAGTTATTAAAAATTATTGAAGGCGGTCGATATTGCTTAGCGAATGGATTAGAAATAGATACCAAAAGCTTAACTGTGGTTTGTGCAGGTGCCTTTCAAAGTCTATTTACAAAAGAGACCAATAAAAATGCCATAGGGTTTGAAAATTATGCTCAAGAAAAAGAAATTCCATTAGAAAAAAGATTAGCAGAATATGGCCTTCCAGAAGAATTTTTATCCAGAATGAAACGGATTGTCCAATTAAATATGTTAACGAAAGAAGATCAAAAAAGATACCTATTAGAATCAAAATTAAGTATACTAAATATCAAATCAAAGCTTTTTAAAGAACAAGGAATAGAAGTTCATTACCGCCCATCAAAAGATAGTTTTGTTTCCTCTCTAATCGATGACTTTGAACAAAATGGAATGAAAGAACTAGGTCTTCGCGGCTTAAATTCCTATGTATCAACAGTTTTTGACGAAGTTGCTTGGGATATATACAATAAAAGTCAAACAAAAAGTATCGAATTGAGTACAGGCCAAATGAAACAAAACAGACTTAGTCTTCAAAAAAAATAGATATCAAAACTTTTCTTTTCTCGCTTTTTTTGGTAAAATTAGACATGAAAGATGTGATGTTATGGCAAAAAAAGTAATCGTTGGAATGAGTGGGGGAGTTGACTCTGCAGTAAGTGCCTACCTCTTAAAACAAGAAGGTTATGAAGTAGAAGGATTATTCATGCGCAATTGGGATGCTACTTTAAATAATGATGTTTTAGGAAATCCTACCTTAAATGATGGAATATGCCCGCAAGAAAAAGATTATAATGACGCAAAAAAGACTTGTGAAATTCTAGGAATTCCTCTACACCGTGTAGATTTCATTAAAGAATATTGGGATAACGTATTTACCTATTTTTTAGAAGAGCTAAAAAAAGGACGCACTCCAAATCCTGATTTACTATGTAACAAGTATATTAAATTTGACGTCTTCAAAAAAGAAGCAAAACGTCTTGGTGCAGATTACATGGCAACCGGCCACTACGCAAGACTAGAAAACGGCAAATTACTTCGCGGAAAAGACTTAAATAAAGATCAGACCTACTTTCTAGCTCAATTAACTCCAAATCAACTTCAAAACGTCTTATTTCCTGTTGGAAACTTAACAAAAGAGGAAGTAAGAAAAATCGCTAAAGAAGCTGGTATAAATGTTGCAGAAAAAAAAGACTCTACTGGAATATGTTTTATCGGCGAAAGAAACTTCCAAAAATTCATTAAAAATTATTTACAACCTAATCCAGGAGATATCATCAATGTCGAAACCAAAGAAAAAATTGGTACCCATACTGGACTAATGAATTATACGATTGGTCAAAGAAGAAACGTTGGACTTTCTGGTTTTCAAGAACGCCATTATGTCTGTGGAAAAAGCGTTTCTAAAAATGAACTTTATGTAGCATTCGGAGAAGACAACAAATACCTAATGAGCGATTCTTGCCTTTTAGAACAAGTAAACCTTATCAGTGCTACTCATCCAGCATTTTGTACAGCAAAATTCCGTTATCGTGGAGAAGATTATCCAATCCAAATCGAATACTTAGAAAATAATGAAGCGAAAGTAAGCTATTCAGAAGGAGTAAAATCAGTAACTCCAGGACAGTTCTGTGTCTTCTATTTAGGAGAAGAATGCCTTGGAAGTGGTATCATAAAAGAAGTATACAAAGAGGGTGAAAAACTCTGGTATTTAAGCGATTAGAAAAAATACAAACAAAATAAAATCTAGCAACAAAAAATAAGCTAGATTTTTTTAATTTTGCTTTACTAATACTTGACATAAAAGTGTTAAGTGCATTATAATTAGAATGTAAATTAAAGAGAGTAGGGATAACATTGAATAAATTAAACGAATTATTACAAGAACTAGGAATTTCAAAAGTGCGTTTAGCTAAGTATTTAGGAGTTTCAAGGCAAATGGTATACAACTATTTAGAACTAGATGATATTAGTAAATGGCCAAAAGAAAAGAAACTATTATTATACAAATTATTTGATATTCAAGACAGCAAAGAACTAGATGATATTGAAGTCTCAACTGACTATCTAATGAGTGTCGAAAATCGTTTAAATCAAGGATTAAAAGCTAGTATGGGTGAAGAAAATTATCTAGATATTAAAAATCTAAATAGAGAATCACAAATGTTACTTTCTGACATTGTAAATCTAATGAAAGAAAAACTAAGTGACGAAAGAAAAAAAGAAGAAAACTATTATGCATTCTTATATCTATATCACATGCTTCAATCTATGACAAATGTACCTGAAATTAAATATATTTTTGGTTACATGTCAAAGATTACTGGTTTTACAGATCCAGATGATTTTAAATTTAATGAAGACAAACAATTTATCTTTGAAAGTATCTTATTTTCAGCTTTAACTTTATATAATAATGGGGGAGCGTCTCGTAGCAAATTAGCCGAATCTCACCGTCGCTTTGCCCTAGAAATTGAACAAAAAAAAGAAGAAAAATTAGGTCGTACTCAACAATTATTTTCTATTAAAGACCAAGCACTAAAAGAACTTGGATATACAGAACTTAATACACAAAATGCTGAAGAAGTAATTGAAAAAATTGCTGAAATCGAATCTCGTGGCTCTATTATCGTAAACGAAGATTAAATGTATAACTCCCCTATCAATTTTAAAATTTTAAAGTAGGGGAGTATTTTTATATAAAATCATATTTTTTACAACCTCTGTAATTTGCATCGAATAATAAAAAGATGACCAGTTATTCATCTCAACACAAAATAAAAGAACGGAAAAAACAACATATTCAAGCTAGAAACAATAAATATAGATAAATATATAATATTATGCATTTAGAGGCAAAAAAATGAAAAAACAAACAAAGTTATCTAAAAGTTAACTAGTTATTAAAAGTTATAAATTTAAACAGATAACAAAATAAATATAAGAATACAATATATAAAATATAAATTAAAAACATAATATAATTAATATAAAACTCATAATTAAACTATTTTCTCACAAAAATAATTATCCCATAATAGATATTATGTTAACTAGTAAAAATATAATAAAAAATCTATATTAATATTTAGCATTTTCTTTATCCTATTCCTATTATATTTATTTAAAAGAAAAAATAAATCTCTATTCATTATGAATTCTAACTTTAAATAATAACTTATCTTAAACATTATATTAACTAATTAGCTATATAGAATTCTCACATTAATACGTTTGTACGCAAAAAGGGTGAGCAATATTTCAAAAAACAAAATGATTAATTAAAAGAAGGACTATCCCTACTCCACTCCCAATCAAAATAAATTTATTTTCATAATATTTTAATGCCTTAGGTAGTAATTCATGTATGGATAAAGTAATCATAATTCCAGCCACAAAAATTAATATAAAACTAATCATTGTATCTGTAATAAACTTTCTTAAAAAGATAAAAGCAAGTATTGCTCCAAGAGGTTCAGCAAGACCAGACAAAAAAGTCTTTTTTATTGCTTCTTTTCTAGAGCCAGTTGCATAATAAATCGGTACAGCAATACTAATACCTTCAGGAATATTATGAAGCATAATAGCGATACTAATTTTAATACCTAATTCTAAGTTCTGATAACTACTTAAAAAAGTAACAATTCCTTCCGGAAAGTTATGGAGCATTAACGCAAGCATGGAAAGAATACCTAAACGATATAAAGTGCCATCATGACTCCCCTTCTCTTCTATCTTTTTATTAATAAAATAAATAGAGAGAATCCCAACAACAAAAGCAATCAAAGCGAAGAATACGCCTTTTGCAAGTTTAAACTCAGTAAGAATTGCAAAGCTAGCTTCAGGAATTAATTCAGTAATAGAGATACCTATCATGATAGTCAAAGAAAAACTTAAACAAAACGTAATAAATTTATTAATATTTTCCCTTTTCCATTTAAAAAAGATTACCAAAGAGCCTAAAACAGTAGATAATCCTGCAATACTAGAAATTAAAATAGGAATTAAAAAAGACATAGTATCACCCAAATCATACTATGTTTGATAAAAGAAAAATATGCTATTTATAAGACCTTTGTTGATTCTCATATTTTTTATATAAATATTGTAGATAATCATTATTTGAGATAATTCCTGCTCTTACTAAATCTTCTTTAGAACAAGGATAAATTTCATTTGTATCCATATTCATAAAAATTGCTTCTATCCCTCCAAAATAATACCACTTTTCAAGTTCTTTATTTTGAAATGGTTCACGTTTTACCTTTTCTAATATAGAAATTGCTTTTAAATCATCCAATAACTGAAAATTACTATCCATCTGGTCCCAAAAAAAGGTTTTATTTGGATCATTATCTGCATTATATTTTTGAAGATAAAAACCATCTGTATAAGAAAAAACATCACTAGAATAAAGAGCATTATAACGTTCTGAAGGTTTCTGCCTTTGTAACGAATGATAAAAATACTTATATTCTAAAAATAATCCACGTAGTTGTTTATAAGATTTTAACTCTTTTTGTAATTCTGGATAAACATAATTATAATAGTTCATATTATGATAGTTATGAGGTTTACTAAGTTCTCTCAAAATATCCATAAAATGATCATTTAAAAAACTCTTCCTCATAATAATAGAATACAAAAATTTAGAATCACCAATAAGCCCATCCAACAAAGTTTTGACAAGCCTGTGAAAATGAGGAGATGCTGAAATATCAATACTGACTTTCGCCTCGTCTTGTTGCCGTCCTAAATTATATTGAATACGGTTTAAACGCTCTTCGGCACATTCTTCAATACTAATTCCAGATGTTTTATAAATACATTCATAAAATTTTAAATGAAACTTATGCTTTTTATCCTCACGAACTCTTAAAACGTAAATATCACAAAGATTTAATTTCTCTGGAGGTAGCTTTTGCAAATCTGATATTTTTTGCCGAGCAAACTCGATAATTTCTTCTCTAGAATACTGCATAGTTTGTAAATCGATTTCTGAAATATCAACATAGGGCCTTGGATTATTATCTAAATAGATTGCTGTAGCTTTTCCTTTAATATTTATAATAAGAAAATAATTTGTTTCCATGAAAACCACCTAAAAATATTGTACATGAAATACCAAACATTGGCAATCTTTTTCCTATTTTCTTTGTATGGTTCTATTAATTTCAACCATAATACTAATGGGAGGGAAAATAAATGAAAAAGAATAAACAAGAAAATCGTTCTAATTCTAGACAAAACAATCAAAAGAAACAAAATGCTAGAAAAGAACAACAAGAAAAAAAAGAAAACAATAGAAATTGTTAATCTAAAAAAGAATGATGGTCATATATCATTCTTTTTTACTTCTTGGATGACTACTAAGATATTCTTCTTTTTCTCTTTCTTTAGATACATGAGTATATATTTGAGTAGTAGAAATATCACTGTGTCCAAGTAGTTCTTGAATAACCCTTAAATCCGCTCCTTGATTTAATAAATGCGTAGCAAAAGAGTGTCTCAAAACATGAGGACTAATTTGCTTAGAAATTCCTGTAGTAATACATAACGACTTTAATATTTTAAAAAATCCTTGCCTAGAAATTGGTGTTCCAAGATTATTCAAAAATAACTCTTGGTAATTTTTACCTTTTTTAACAAGCAAAGGTCGATACTGGTTCAAATAAATTTCTAAATACTTTTTACTTGTTTCATTAAAAGGGATAATTCTTTCCTTACTACCCTTTCCTTCTACTCTAACAAAATCATTATCAAAATCCACATTAGTATAACGCAAGCTAAGTAATTCACTAACTCGCATTCCTGTAGCATATAAAAGCTCTAACATTGCCTTTGTTCGATAATCATAAGCTGTATTTAAAGGAATATTTAAGAGTTTATCAACTTCCTCATAGGTTAAATATTCAGGGATTTTTTTAATAAGTTTAGGCATAGGAATACCTTCACACGGGTTGTGCGTTGTATAACCTTCTTCGATGCAAAACAAATAAAAACTATTTAAAACCGTTAAATAATGAGCCTTTGTAGTCTCAGATTTTTTTTGCTCGCTTAAAAACTTCTCTATGTCATCACAAGTTACCTGAAAAATAGGTTTACTTCCTAAAAAATCCATGAAAACTTCTAAATTTTTTTGATAAGACATCACAGTATTCATACTTAGTTTTCTTTCATATTGCAATGTATTAAGATATTTTTTCATTTCTTCTGGCAATTTATTTTCCATATACTCACCAAAACTAGTATAAACAGATTAGAAAAAATTGTCAAACGATAGTTTGTTTGATATAATGTTTCTGGTGATTCTATGGAAAATTTAGCCAATATCATGCGACCTACCAAACTAGATGAAATTATTGGTCAAAGTCATCTAGTCGGGCCAGATAAAGTAATTACAAACCTAGTAAACCATAACCATCTGTGTTCTATGATTCTATACGGTCGCCCTGGAACAGGAAAAACATCAATTGCAAATGCTATCGTTGGCGAATTAAAAAAGCCTTATCGCTTCCTAAATGCAACTATCAATAACAAAAGCGATTTTGATATAGCGATTGAAGAAGCAAAAATGCACGGAGATATGATTTTAATTATTGATGAAATTCATCGAATGAACAAGGATAAACAAGACCTCCTCCTACCCCATATCGAGTCAGGTCTGATTACCCTAATTGGTCTAACAACTTCAAATCCGTACCATAAAATTAATCCAGCTATCCGCAGTCGTGTTCAAATATTTGAATTAAAAGACCTATCTAGTGAAGATATCCTTATTGGCTTAAAAAGAGCAAGCGAAAAACTACCAGATATCACGGTCGAGGAAGATGCATATACCTTTATTGCTAATTCTTCAAGTGGTGATGTTAGAAGTGCAATGAATTTATTGGAAACCGCTTACTACGCTTCAAAAGATTATCACATTACGCTAGAGCTTTTAAAAAAAATTCACTCAAAACCAGTTTTCTTTCACGATAAAAATGAAGACGGCCACTATGATGTATTATCAGCCTTTCAAAAATCAATTCGTGGTAGCGATGTAGATGCCTCTTTACATTACTTAGCAAGGCTCATTGAAGCTGGAGATTTAGATAGTATCTATAGAAGAATGAGCGTAATTGCCTACGAAGATATCGGCCTTGCAAATCCATCCATTGGCCCTAAAGTCATGGCTGCGATTTCTGCAAGCGAACTCGTAGGTCTTCCAGAAGCAAGAATTCCCCTAGGAACTATTGTCACAGAAATGGCACTCTCACCAAAATCAAATTCAGCACATACGGCCCTAGATGAAGCATTAAACGATTTACATAAAGGAAATACCGGAAATGTTCCAAATCATATCAAAACAAATTCAAAAGATTACCTATATCCACATAACTATCCAAATTCTTATGTGAAACAAGAATATATGCCTGCGAACTTAAAAGGCAAAAAATATTACCATCCACGTAATAACAAATACGAAAATAATTTAAACAAATTATGGCAAGAAATGAGGAATGACAAATGAAAATAACTTGTATTGGCAGTGGGGCTTTTAGCCTAGCCATCGTAAATTTATTAAAAACAAAAAAAGAAAACCAAATCTATGTTTGGTCTCACGATGAAAAATGGGTTCAAACAACAATCAAAAAGAAAAAAATAACAATGGATGACATCGAAATTCCATTAGAAGAAAATATTCATCTTACATCAAATTATGAAGAAGCCTTAACAGAAACAGACTTAGTGTTTGTACTAGTAAGCAGCAAATTCTTTGTAGATGTCATTAACGAATTAGTCTACCATCCATTAAAAAAGACACCTATTTATATTGGAACAAAAGGCATGTTAGATATTGCTCCATACTTTCTAACAACATATGCCAAAAAAGCTTTAAAAAATAAGCATATAAACTATATTGCAGGACCAAATTTAGCCAAAGATTTATTACAAAATAGCCCTTGTATCCTTTCTGTAACATCAAGAAAGAAAAAAGATTTTGAACAAGTAAAAGACCTATTTCCAGAATTTGTAACAATCGAAAAAATAGAAGAACCTAATATTTTAGAAATTTCAAGTATTCTAAAAAACATTTACGCAATTGGAGCTGGCATTCTTTATGAGAAATATCCATATGCTTCTACTCTATTATCTTACTCTGCAGAAAGTTATAAAGAGTTAGCCAATCTTTTATATCAAAAATTTGATTATGAAGATATTGAAATGTGTACAGGAATTACAGGAGATTTCTTCCTAACCACATCAATGCTCGAATCACGAAACTTCGTCTATGGTAGAAAAAGATGCATCAGTGTAAACGAAGGTTCAAAATATCTAAAGAAAAACACAGTAGAAGGCTATGAAAACATTGATAATATGGTATTGTATTTAGATAATAACTTAAAAAAATACCCAATATTAGAAGCAATCTATCTAATCTTATATAAGAATGAAAATGTCGATATTCTATGGAATACTTGTTTCAAAAAATAAAGAATAAGAGTGAGTTCTTATTCTTTTTCTGTTTCTAAAATATCTCGAATGACAAAAGAAGCAAGCAAACTTCCAGCACTCATAGGAGTCATACACAAGGTTCCTAATTTTCTTTGCTTCTTAGGAACTTCCCTACTCCATACAACTTTTGTTTGAAGAGCTTTAGAATTTCCTTTCAATAACGTTCTTATCTTCTTTGCTAAAGGGTCATTAAATGTTTTCTTTAAAGAAGTAATTTCTAACATTTCAGGACACAACCGATTTGCAGTTCCCATACAAGAAATCAATTTCACATGATAAAGAGAACAAGCTTTCATGAGTTCTACTTTCACCAAAACATCATCACAAGCATCTAAAATATAATCATATTCCGTAACAAATTCCTTCGTAATATCGTCTTGAGAAAGTTTTTTTTCCAAACAAGTAATTTTGGCTTCAGGATTAATTTTCGAAGCTCTAAGGGCCGCAATTTGAGCTTTATTGTTATTTAACGTATCAATTGTTGCATAAATTTGTCGATTGAAATTACTATTTTCAAATATATCAAAATCTATAACCGTAATAAACTTTATTCCGCTTCTTACCAAAGCTTCAAAAGTATAACCCCCTACTCCACCAAGCCCGATCAATAAAACCTTGGCATTCTCTATCTTTCTAAAATTTTCTTCCCCAATATAATCTATAATTCTTTCATTCATAATAATTTCTCCAGAACAAAAAGGAATCAAATAGAAAATAAATTTTCTATTTCTCCCCTTGGAATACCTCACGGTATTCCTTTTCTCTTTTGTTGAGACCACATTTCCGAGGGTCGCCCCCGTACTATTTTTATTTTTTAATTTATTATATTTTTTAAACAAATCAAATTTACTAAGTATTTTATCTTTCTTTTTCTCGTCTAACATCTGATTATATAAAAATCTTGTACATCCAATATTTTATGAATGAGTATTTTCTGTTTCTTAGTTGGATAAAGTCAAAATTGATAAGCTTTTGTAATTTTCATATCTTGTATCACCTCTTTGATTAACAAGATTATATAACGCGAACGCACGTTTGTCAATCATGAATTGTAGGGTATCGTATTACTTTCCTATAATACAAAAAAACCAAAGTTAAGCAAGTGTGATAAAAAGCCCGCTCGCTCGCAGGTGGGCATCTCATCTATATTTTAGGATCCTAATACACTTAATGGATTAGTATTCTACACCATATAGAGTTCTGACTCCCAATCATCACCATAGTCGGTTTTTATGAAACTAACTTATCCTTTGGTACTTTAATGATATCATAAAATAGCAAAATACACAATAGAAATTATACATTTCTCTTCAATTCGCAAAATTTAAAATAAGAGAAACTAATTAGTCAAAGAGCATAAGAAACCTAGAGAATGAGCAGTTGCTTTAATCGTTCTCTATTTTCTTTTGATAATTCCACATATAAATCAAGAAGTTCG
>DVGF01000033.1 GCA_018712835.1 Candidatus Ventrenecus stercoripullorum | reverse complement strand
ACGGTTTGTTGTATCTCTCCAACATTTATATCTGTAAAGTATCTATTATAGCCTTTACTATAAATGTAGGAGTAGATGTACTTGGCTTCCTTTGGAATAGATTTATCTTTCCAAATACTCTGCGGTACTCTCAGTTGGTCTTTAGTCATTCATAGATTTCCTCCTCTCTATTCGTCTTTTGAGTACTTCTGTACTCGTTTGACAAAATAATCATATCATAGTAAATACTAACTTGTCAATACTTGTTTATTCATTTTACCTTATTTTATTGACATCTGTACTCATTTGATGTATTATTAATGTGTGAGGTGAAATAGATGGCTAATGATAAAACTATCGGTCAAATAATAGCCGAAGCAAGAGAAGAAAAGAATTTATCTCAAAGAGCTTTAGCAAAACTTGCTGGAATCAATAGTTCTGGTTTATCTAAAATAGAAGCTGGAGAAAGAGATCCTAGTCCTAAAATATTAAGAAAAATTAGCAAATACATTGATGTCAACTATAATGATTTAATGTATAAAATGGGATTAGGTATAGAGGTAAGTCCATTAAATCCTTTTATAAAAGATTATTATTCAAACTTAAAAGGTCAAGAACTAAATGATGCTGAAATAAACGTTTTAGGAAATAAGCAAAATCTTGAAAAATTAGTTTTATCTTGTGAAAAAAAATTAAATGATAAAAACATATTAGAAAGTGAAAAAGATTTATTATTACATACTATTGAAGATACAAACTATCAAATTAATACTCAAAATGAAATTATTAATTTAATTCAAAGTTTAAAAGTAAGGGAGAGAAACAAAAATGCAAAGTAGAAAAATATTAAATATTGTAGTTATATTATTAAGTATATTTTTTGTAGTAAGTTTTATATTATCACAAGTTATAGTAACTGATTATTTTAAAAATTTATTTTGGGTTGCTACACCACTTCTCTTTTGTAGTATATTGTTAGATCTAAACGCCTGGAGTAAATTAGGATTAGATGTTGATAAAACTAAATCAAGTACAATTAAAAGAGGCTTTAATGATAGTACTACATTGTTAGTTGTTTTCTATGGTACTCTACTAATATTAATAGTATTATTTGATAGTTTCAGTAATGGAATAATGAAAAACGACTTTGTCATAATAGGCACATTTATCATGACATTAGAATTTGAATTATTTAATTATTTATCTATCTGGAATGCTAAAAAAGAAACTAGACAATTATTAAAAGGCAGTAAATAATTCAAATAAAAAAATAACCTTTTACCTTTTCGTTAGATTAGGTATTAGGTTATTTTTTATATAAGAATGCATGGCACGTTTTGTTTGCGAAATCAAATGAAAGTGGCGAAAAGCATTCTTCTTTTTTATTTAAACTTGTTTTAAATAAAAAGGCAACAATATTACATTGTGAAACTTTGTAATATGTTGCTTGACTGGGGTTTCAAAAGGGCTCTCCCTTTGCACACATCGTTATTGGCTCTGCCAATATCGTAGTGTGTTACTATCTTGTCTAAAAGATAGTTTTTTGTAAAAATCTATTTAATTTTAACTTATATATAATCTTTTATTTCATTAAGTATTTAATGCACCTGACATAATTCTAAACTTAGATTCATTATTCCATATTTTTAACAGCTCATTAAAGTTTTCATCTGGATTTAGCATTAAAGTTGCTAGTTTATCCAGTTCTTGATATTCTTCTTCTGATAGTTCAAAACCTTTGTCTTGTATATACTTTGGTAAATGTAAAAATATTATTTCATCGTTCATTAAAGAATGAAAATCATAAAATAAACACCTTAGTGATGCTTTTAACCCCAAAGTTGCTGGATCAGAAGCATAATAAATTTCTTCTGTTTTATATTTTTTGTTTCTCATACCCAAATAAGCCTCTGCACCAAAGATGAACTTGTCTCTTGGTATATCATTTAAGTCAAATCCCATTTCATGATCTGGGCAATGTTCATCAGCATCAACTAATACCCATCTATCTTTTGATTCATCAAAATATTCAGTAATCCAATGATCATAAGATATTCCATCATATTTTATATATGGAGCAAATCCACTTCTTACTCTTGCGGAATACCCTTTTGCTTTTAATGTTGCAGCTAATAAAATTGCTTCTCCTCTACAAGTAACATGTATCTTATTTTCCGCTTTTCTATATATACTATAATTGTTATCTTTTCTCAACAATTCGCTAATCATACTTAGTGCTGTAGGAAATAAATCATCTTCATAGTTTAGTCTAGTTATTGGTACTTTTGTCATATCTCCCCAAAAGCAGTTTTTTTGCTTCCTGATATTTGGATTACTATATGCAATTGGATGTATTATTTGCATTCTTTGTAAAATACACAACTCATCAATATTATCTGTTAAACTCTTCATAAAGTCTTTATATAAACCTAAATCTGTATATAAACTTGTTTGTTTATAAAAATCTAATACTCTCTTTTCCATCTCAATACCACTCCATTATATCTTTTAATTCTTTTCTTGGTCTTTGTTTAGGCTTTTGATTTGATACACCCAACGATACTGCACAATTTAGTTCTAAATTTTCATACCCCAACATCTCTTCAACTTGTTTAGATACATAAACTATATCTCTAATCCACAAACTTCCCAGTCCTAAATCAGTCGCTCTTAAACACATGTTTTCTACACAGGCCCCTATTGATAAATTATCACCAACAAGCCAATTATCATCTTTTTGCCTAAAAATTAAAACTAATATAGGTGCTTGTTTTATTACTTTCGCAGTTGGATTAATACTACTGGGAGCATTTAATTTCTTTCGTTCTTCACTTTCATCATTATTTTGTGTATATTCTAACATCAGATCTGCTACTTTATCCTTAAAACTATTTTTTAATACAACAAAATACCATGGTTGTCTATTTTTAGCAGATGGTGCAAGTCTTCCACAATTTAAAATATCTTCAACTACTTCCCTGCTAATATCTTGCTTTTTAAAACTTCTTATACTTCTTCTTTCTTCTATTGTTTTTTTCGTTTCCATACTTTCACCTATTTCTTACACGATTCAATAAATTTTTTGAATATATTATTCATATTTTCATCTACTTTGTAAAGACTTTCTGGATGAAATCTTACTCCAATATAAAATGTTTTGTCTTTAGATTCCACGATATCTGCATAGCCATCTTCACAAAACCCAACTTTATCTAGAAGTAAACAATTCCCAACAGTTCTTTTATGCCTTGAATTAACCATGATTTCTGCTACTTTAACTATATTATAAAACTTTGATGATGTATCAATATGCACACTGTGAACATACTCTTTACTAGGTTGATTATGCTTTTCTGGATTAGAAATTTTATATGTTGTTCCTCCTAGTCCTCTAACAATACTATTTTGTCCTGCGCATATTCCTAAACAAGGTATGTCATTATCATAACAATATTTTGCAATAAAAGGTTCATAAGCCTCGTTTGCATTGCCACCTTGTAATATAATTCCATCGCATAATTTTATTTGTCTTATTATATTCTCTTTATCAATTAAATCATTATATTTCATCCAATCGTCACCAGCTGGTTGTATTTCATTATTTGGAGATATTATGCCTATTGCAATTCCACCATTATCAAACACAGCTTGTTTTATTTCGTTTCTAATACGAGAATCAACTATTTTTTGATTTTCATCTCCATCTCTATATTTTGCTACAATTCCAACTATTACTTTACTCATCTATCTTCAACTCCCTCAGCGAAAAATTATAACGTTCATTACACCCATATCGTACTAGTTTAAAATTATAACTTTCATATATATTATTTAATTTTTTATTAGATTTTAAACAATCTAGTCTTAGATATTTTTTTCCATCGCTTTTCGCTATTTCTTTGCATTTATTAAAAATAATTTGCCCTATTTTTTTGTGTCCAACCTTTGTGACTACTTTATAAATATAATAAGCTGGTGTAATATCATCATTCCAATCTTTACTATTAGTAGATAATTCAAAACCTGCAACTATTTCATTATTTTCTTTTATAATATAATAATTATTATTTTCTATCGCTTCTATAAATTCTGATTTAGGATGATTTTCAAGATATCTACTCCATTGCTTAATATTATTTTCTTTAAACCATGTTATTCTTTCTGAATATAATTTCAAAATAGATTCTATATCATTTAAATTTGCTAATTCTACTTTACAATTCATTTTTTAACCTCACAACTTATTTAATTTTCATAAATATTATATCAAATATTCCCTATTTTCGGTAGGATTTACTATAAACTAATTTCAAAATGTTCTTTTGTCTCTTTTGTGTCATAAACATTATCGGATTTTAAATAACTAGGAACATCAGCATATTCAAACAGTTCATCTTCTTTAGTAGTACCATTTGAAATATCATAGACATCATTACTATCAAAATCTTTATTGTCATAATATTCCTTTATTTCGCTTGTAGTGGCTTCTTTTGTAGGCTCATTACCAATTTGTAATAAATGCCTAAAAAAGTGTTTTATTGCCTCTAATATGGCTTTAATATAGGATTTTAAAGTGTTGTTCTCTTTTGTAAGATTTTGGTTTCTAGTAGTTAATGCTTTAATCTCTCTTTTCATATTTTGATTTTCTTTTTCCAAACTCTGATGACTTTTAGTAAAACTATCTACTTCATTAAATAAATTCTTTATTTTTGGTTCTATTTCTATCGCTTTTTTTGTTTCTTTAATTACTTTATTCATACTATCAAAAGTTTCCTTTTCTACTAAAACATGAGTTTTACTAAAAGGAATATTTTTGGTAGTTTTTTGTTTCTCATTAAATTCTTTCATCGCTTCATCTATTTTAGAGTTTAAAACCTCTACTTTCTGTTCATAATATCTAGTAGTCTTTTTAAGTTCTCTAACTTTTTGATGTTTAGCTGTACTTCCCTTAATGCCTCGTTCTAAATCATAACCTTTACTAGTTAATCTTTCGTGGTATTTATCTTGTAACTCTGACAAGTGAATTTTATCTTTAATATAAGCTTTTTTAGAAATAGTATATCTTTCTGTATTAGTTCTTTTATCAAACTTTTTAATCAAAGGTATAACTACACAATGTAAATGAGGAGTTTCCTCATCTAAATGAACTGTAGCGTGTAACACTTGCTCTTTAGTATAACCTAAATCTTCATAAACAAACTCCATACAAGTATCAGCCCACTCTTTTATATCTTCCCTACTCATATTATCAAAAAACTTATGTGTTGCTGTAAAAAGCAATTCATCAGCTACTACATTTTTAGATTTATTAAGCATTTGATTAAATGTTTTTCTTCTATCAGGTCTTTCCGTTTTCATTCTCTCATTATGTTCTTTTTCATAATCCTTAACTTTATTTTTAAATCCTTTAACATATTTCTCTTGTAATGGTACTATCTCAATATTATCTTTAGTTAATTCTAATTTTATATTTGGATTAGAATTATAGGCTTTCTTTTCTCTTTTATTATGTGATCCAATCTGTGCTAAATCATTCAAAGTATAAACCGGCTCACTTCTAAATATTGCATAATTAATAATATCTACCTCCTTTTATGCAAAATAAAAAGATATGATTTCTCATACCTTTCGTGGATATAACCTTAAACTATTAAATTTTTTTGTTGCGTACTTTCGTGTGTCTGGACGTAAACTGCATCACTGTTTCGTAAAATAATTTGTTCATGATTGTTTGTTTGATTGACCATCTTTACTTTATAGAAGTTGTCTTTTAAGAAATCTACTTCTATACTGTAAGTAAATGTTTCTTCGTCAGCATATATTTCCATGTTGCCTTTTAAATTATAGCTAGAAGCTTCGCTTACCTTATCGGACACACTTTTTACTACATCTTCACCACTTTTTTCACCACACCCTGTTACGAGCAATAATATGGCAAGGGTGAGTCCTATTATTTTTTTCAATTTCACCACATTCCTTTTCTAATACACTATATTTTTTATTTGATTTTTTATGAATAACTTTTTATTTTTTTCTCATACTAGTAATGAAAGGATGGTAAAAATGGAAATTTTATACAAAGTATGCTTAGTTTTTGCCATAATAGGTGCGATAAACTGGGGATTAATTGGACTTTTTGATTTTAACCTGGTAACTGCTATCTTTGAAGCGGGTTCTGTTATGACAAAAATTATTTACTCATTAGTGGGTATTAGTGGGCTTGTTAGTATTGGTATTTTATTCCATCACATTGACTCACACCCTTTTGAATAGAAAAACTCTCCTGTTTGGAGAGATTTTTTTATTTTGCAATGGTCCCGTTTTTTATTTCTATAATTTCATCACATAGTGATTCAATATCTTCCTTAATATGGGTTGCGATTATAATAATTTTATTTTTCTTATTTTTCTTTAGATACTCTCTAATTTTTTCAGCAGTGCTATCTTCTATACCATTAAATGGTTCATCAAAAATCATTATTTTGGGATTTTCCATTATCACTTGTGCTATTCCTAGTTTTTGTTTCATTCCTAAAGAAAATTTTTTGAATTGCTTTTTGTTATTTTCTAAGTTTACTATTTCTAAAGCGTTTTCGATATCTTTCTCAGTTGCTATTTTTTTAATGGACGCTATTAATTCTAAGTTATCATAAGCACTTAAATCTGGCAAATATTTAGGATGTTCAATCATTTCAGCAATAGAGTCTGGAAACTTTCCTTTTTCAAAGATATCTTCTTTATCTACCAATATCTTTCCTTTCGTTGGAGGTAGAAATCCACATATACATTTTAGTAAAACGCTTTTTCCAGAGCCATTTCGTCCTACTAATCCGTAAATTTTTCCACTTTCCATAGTTAAATTAATATCTGTCAAGATTTCATTTTTATCTAATTCCTTTGATAAATTTTTTATTTCTATTTTCAATTCATTCCCTCGCATTCTATTTTTTGTAAATTCCTATATTTTGTTTTTTTACAACTTTTCTTAATAGGATTATCAATATACTAATTACAATAACATAATAAATAAATCCACTTATAAAACCAGTTAATATATTGTCTGTCACACTAAAACCAAAAGCATGATAAGCTGGATTTATAAAATGATACCAATGTTTTCCTACTAAAATTTCAGTTAATGTATTTAAAAGCAAGAATATAATCAATCCAATTATTATAGAGTATTTTTGGCTATTAAATTTAGAGGATATTAATAATGTTAATAGTCCTATGGTAAATAACATTAAGAATATACGAAGTAAAGAAAGAGTGATAAATCCTATCGCGTGGCTGTTTTGGTAACTGGTGCCTAGTGTCATACCCATCCCTGATTTAGGAATTACATTACAAAATACTGCTATTATTAAAAGCATTATTATAAAGAAAAATAGCGTCACTTTAAATATCATTCCTATTTCAAATTTTAATACTTTTTGCCGAGTATTTAAACGAATTAATATTTCTTTTTGGTTTGCTATATATTGATAAAGATTTATAAAAATAAGTAAAAATGTTGGTGACATAAATACTGTTCGGAACTGAAAATGTAAAAGTGTACCCATGAAAATATCAAAATATTCTTTTCCTCCATAAAAATTGCTGGTAAAAACGCATCCTAAGATTAGATACCCAATATAGAGCCATGTCATTTTTCTAGATAAAAAATATTCAAATAGGCTAGTTTTCGATATTTTCAAAATTTAACACCGTACTTTCTTTATTCTTATATACGAAATAAAAAATGATGGATGTCAAAATAAAAAACAAAATTGCTGGTATAAAACTCCATAGAATATCAATATCTGATGAGATACAACTGTAAAGGTTGTAGCCTCTAAGTGCAGACTTTAATGTTTCGCTTCCTAAAATATCTGGAATAATGACTGTTAAAAGTTGCGTGAATATATCGAAAAAAATTACGAAAAGAAAGCTTGCTATTAAAGACACATAAAGTTTTTTCGTTAAGTAGATAAAAATAAAAACTATGTTGACAACTGCACTTGCATATAATAGCCAATCAATATGAGTAATGATTACGTAGATATACGGATTTGTTATTACTCCTCGCATCAGCATCAATCCATAACTATAGTTACCAACTGCCAACGGTCCTGGATAGCGAATAGCCCCATATATTAATAGGCCAATGGATACCAAATATAATGGTGAAACTGCTTTTAAATATGCTGTTATTATTCTCTTTTTTATATATTTTTTATAATCGGTTCTAATGATACTATTTTTTAAAACGCTACTGGTTAACTCTTGATATAATCTTTTGGAAGATGCAAATCCAAATATAAAAATTAGCATAATGACTAGATATTCTCCATGCCCAGAAAATAATGTGTCATACCAAAAGCCAAATTTATCATTAAATGGTCCTATTAATCCCATTCTTTTGGCATCTATGCAGTTCCATAGTACAAATCCTAATATTATTAATACTGAAATAATAAATTCTTTTGATTTTAAATAAGATAAAACTTTCTTCATAACAATCTCCTTAAATAATCATAGTACTACTAAAACCTAATAAAATACCAAAGAGGATTAACACTTTTTTTATGTCTATACAGTATTTCTCTTTATTATCTAAACTCTATGTTAGTTATATCATACCACTCCACTTTTATATAATCAATAATTTTAAAATCTTTTTTATTTACCAATGAATTACACTCTTAAATTAACAATTTTATTGTAAGTCAATTGTAACTTTTTTTGGCAATTTAATTTTTATTAAATTTTAAGTCATATTTTTTAATATATTAAAAAAAATACCTATATTTTATAGATATTTTTTATGTTAAGGTAATAGATTTTTTAACGCTTTATCATTTCTTTATCTTGTAAGAGATTTACATTGGCTATTTCTTTTTGATAAGCTATAAATAATTTTTTTGCGATATCTGTGTCTATATAAAGATTATTATTTTTTATAAATGGTATTTCTAATTGTTCTAGTAACCCTTGTAAGTTTTCTTTGTCACTAGCTAGATCTAATTGGCTTATTAATTCAAATAGCAATTCTTTTTTTCTTTCTTCTTTTATTATTTCTTGATGGAGTATGGCGCCTAAAAAAATACCAATAATATATCTTTCTAATATGTAAAAGTCTAATCTGTTTTCTTTTATAATTTTGTTTAAAATTTTTTCTAAATCAGTCGTGAACAGTTTCATAAAACCTGAATTTTGATTTTTTTGAATAAATTTTTTTAGTAATTCTTCGTTAATTATACCATGTGTTTGATATAATTTTATTAGGACATACTCACACATGTAGTCAAATGCTTCGTCTACAAATTTTTGATATTTTTCTATTTGATATTCTTTGATTAAATTGATAGGATACGTTTTATTTTCTATAAAATAATCTGTTAATAACTCTTCTGTTACATAAGAAGGTACTTCTATCAAAAGGTATTGAAAGAAATTTTTCTCTTTACCATAAGAAAGTTTGTGAGTCATTTCGTGAACAATTGCATAACTATCATTTATAGTTTCTTGGTAAGTTATTTTTATCTTTCCATCTGGTGTAACCATCGATACTCTTTGATGAGTTTCTTTATCCTTCTCATGCTCTTCAGGTTTTTCTTTTATCAATTCTACTTCTTGTCTCGTTACAAAGATATTGTTTAATTGTGTTGCATAGTCTTTGTTTAACGTTTTAAAAAAAGAAAATGCATTTTCCCATGACTCTTGAAAGGAAATAGGAGCATCATTTTCTGTTCTAGTCATGATTGGTGTATATTGTAATATGATGTCTGCGAACTCTATTATGATATCCATATTTTCTAGGTCTTGCTTGTAACTTTTTTTACTAATTTCTTCTTTTATTATTTGATTTAATTTTTCATAGTCGATCATGTAAAGCTCCTTAAAAAATGTTTATAACTTGGTCGTTATCCACATCAATTTGTTCTGCGGCTGGATGGGTTGGTAAGCCCGGCATTGTCATAATGTCTCCTAAATATACGGTGATAAATCCAGCACCATTATATACTCTTAAGTCTTTTATTGTTACTGTGTAATCTCTAGGGTTTCCAAGTAAGTCTTTTTGGTCGCTTATAGAATACTGTGTTTTTGCAATACAAATGGGCAAGTTTTTAAAATGTTTGTCTATGTCTTTTATTTTCTTTTTGGCAATTTCACTGTACTCTACGGTGCCGGCATGAAGTAGTTTTGTACAAACACTTTCAATTTTATTTTCTAGTGAGTCTTTTAAATCATAGAAATAATGTATTTTTTGACCGTTTAGTTTTAACACTTCTTTTGCTAGATCTAAAGCACCTTTTCCACCATCTGTATAGACACTGTTCTTTACAAATGATAATCCTTGTTGTTCTACATAATCTTTTAAGATACTAATTTCTTCTTCGCTGTCATCGATATATTTATTTAATGTTACAATAAATGGCACTTCGGTTCGTTTTAAGTTCTCGATATGAGCCTCAAGATTTTTTAGCCCAGCTCGTAACTGTTCTAATGGGGTATCTTTTTCTTTTCCATGGTGTTTTAATGCTTTTAGAGTTACGACTAAGACGATACCGTTTACATTAAAATTATTCATTCGACTCACAATATCTAAAAATTTAAAGCCTCCAAGGTCAAACCCGAACCCAGCTTCTGTAATGACGATGTCTGAAATTGCTAGAGCATGATTTAGGGCAGAGACTGTATTACATCCTGGAGCAATATTTGCGAAAGGTCCCCCATGGACTAGGACTGGATTTTTTTCTAGTGTTTGAACAATATTTGGTTTTATTGCATCTTTTAAAAGAGCTAGTAGAGAACCTGTGATATTTAAATCACGAACAAAAACGTATTCTCCGTTTAAATTTTTTCCAATGATTAAATTGTCCAAACGGTTTCTTAAATCAAAGATATCTTTTGCCATACAGAGAGTACTCATAATTTCTGAAGCAGCCGTGATGGTAAATTTTTCAGTTCTTTGATATTTGGAATTGTCAATTACTATATTTCTTAAGGCTCTGTCATTTAAATCTAAGGTTCTTGTGAAGTAGATCTCTTCGGGATTTAAATTTAAGGGGTTTCCATGGTACAAGGTGTTATCTATCATTGCTGAAATTAGGTTATTTGCAGTGGTAATAGCATGGAAGTCTCCATTAAAATGAAGGTTGATATCTTCCACTGGGACAACTTGGGCATAACCTCCGCCAGTGGCTCCTCCTTTTATTCCAAACACTGGACCTAGCGATGGCTCACGAAGGGTTAGCATAGAGTTTACTTTTAACCTACGTAAGGCATCATATAGACCAATGGCTACAGTTGTTTTTCCTTCGCCATAAGGAGTGGGATTTATAGAGGTTACTAAGATGAGTTTTCCTTTTTGGGTTTGGGATAAAGGATTTTTTATTTTAGCACGATAGTCTCCATATCTTTCTATTTGGTCTTTTGTTAGGTTCATTTTTTGGGCAATACTCTCAATATTCTCCATTTTATTTTGTGCGGCTATTTGATAATCTTTTAACATTGTTATCCACCCTTTCTTTTAGAAAAAAAGTAGCCTAGAGCTACTTTTAACTGTTTGTTATAACGACACCGACTTGGCTTGATACCACAAATTTTACTCTTGGGTCTGTTGAATCAATTTTTACATCGACGTTATATGTTCCGGCACTATAACCTGAAAGGTCAATGTATGCTGATATATTTTCAGCCGTAATAGAATCGATTACAGACTGTACACCTACTACTTGAACAGAAATTGGATTTGCGTCTGTTCTATTTACAGTAAGTCCACTACCAAGATTATTGGCTCTGATATTAGAAATTTCTAATGTTTTTTGTCTTTCTTCGCCAAATGTCACAACAATTTTAACTTCATCTTCACTGATAGAACGAACACCGGTTGGTTTGCTAATTGTTGCCGTATATGTTTGAGCTCCACCATTTCCACGACCATCAATATCAATTGTTACTGGAACACTAGTAATTCTATCAATATCTTCTTTGTCGCCATAAATATCGACATTATAGCTTGAAGAACCATTGATTGTAATTGATGATATCGCTTTTCCTGCTACTAAGTCTCCAGTTGTTGATACTTCAATTGGCACGGTTGCTTTGTAAGTACTGAATGTGATACTAGCACTGATGGTAGATGGAACGATTTCTACATTGTCTAGAGCTTGTCCATTTGAGTCGTATGCGACAAGTGGAACGTTATCGATATCGTAGGTAATTGCTTCGCTATATTTTGGATCGCTTAAATCGATTAAAGCCTTAATGGTTGCTATTTGTGAAAGAGCATCTTCACTACCTTTTACTACAACTTCTGATTGTCCAAGACTTACATCTGATACTGAGAAACGTTCATTTAATTTGTCTTCGTTTAATAATTCATAAGAAACACTTTTTTGTTCACTGATTTTTTTCTTAATTACCACGGTAACACAAGCTGGGTCTAGTTTATAACTGATGTTATCGACCGTTTGATTATATGATAAGCATACTTTTCTTGGAGTATCACTTGCTTCATAATCGGATAAATCTAATACGACTTCATGACTGCCTAATTGTTTGGCTAGATATAAAGCACTTTTTCTTCCTGTCAAAATAATATCTGCACTATCAACAAGACCTTCTACCACATAGGCTTCTTTATTATAAATCACGTTTACAGGTTCGTTTGATAAAATTTCTGCTTCTGTTTCTACTAAGGTAATTACTTGAGAGTCTACTAAGAAGAACGTTACGATTGCTAGAGCTAGTGAAATATACACAAGCACTTTTGGTCGACTCACAAATTTTTCTAAATGAATGGGATTGTTTTTTAATTTATCAAATAGAAAATAGATTGCGCGACTAATTGGTGTTACGAATTTGCTATCAATTATTTGGTAACATTTTTTGAAAAAACGCCCTAAAGCTCGTCCTATTTTATTCATTTGCATCTTCCTCACTTTCTTCGGTCGTTGCGTCAGAATCATAGAATACTTCTGCTTTTGGTTTTAACTCATCCATTAATTTCATTCTAAATTCATCTAGAGTTAAGTTGTATTCAATTTTACCACTGACAGCAATGCTAATACGTCCAGTTTCTTCAGACACTATTAAAGCTAGAGCATCTGATTCTTCCGATACACCTAATGCTGCTCTGTGACGAGTTCCTAACTTTTTACTAATGTTTGGGTTCATACTCGTTTTAAATACGGCACCTGCACAAGTAATTCTATCGCCTTGAATAATGACTCCTCCATCATGAAGTGGACTATTTGGGAAAAATAAGTTGCTTAATAATTCACTTGATATATCGGCATAAATTTTTGTAGCACGATTAATATATTCTTGTAATGAAACATCTCTTTCGATAACGATTAAAGCACCAATTCTATTTCTCTTTAAGTATTCGATTGATTTCATGATTTCATTAACCATTTTTTCACGTTCATCCACCGTTAATACTTTATGACGTCCTAAAAGTTGGGTACGGCCTACATTTTCTAGCATCGTTCTAATTTCTGGTTGGAATATTACGATAATTGCTAGAGGTCCCCACTCTACAACGTATTCTAGAATTAAACCTACTGTATATAAATTTAATACTTTACTAAGTATTTCAATTAATATTATGATTAATACACCTTTGACGATTAGTATCATTTTTACATTATTACGGATACTTTTTAATACAAAATAAAAGAGAATCCAAACAATGCAGATGTCTAGTATTTTGGTAAACAATGACCATAGTGTAGCTAGTGACATATTACACGCTCCTTTTTCTGCTTTTTCATTATAACAAATTTTTGCTGTTTAATCTATACATATTATTTTGAAAGCACATTAAAATTTGTTACGTTATTTTCCATTGGTCTAGCAGCCGATGGACCAGCACTCATATCTGTGATTGTATTTGTATTTGATGTTACAGCTTTTGGAAGTTCTACTTCTGTACGTATTTTTGCAGCGTCTGTTACTGCTGTATTTAAGGTTTTTCCTTTCGCCATCGCGGCTAAGTCGTGAATGTCTTTTTCATCTTCTTTTCTATTTTGGAACATAGAAACACCTTTTTTTTGTTCACTTTGGTCTACAAAATATCCTATTAACGCAAATAAAAGTATCAATGATACCACTAAAAACCATAAATAATTGTTTGCTAAAAAGTCTGTAAAAGCTACCATACTTTTCACCCCTTTTATTTTACATATCTATTATATCATATTATTTTGTTTTTTTTTATTCTTTTCTTTTAGTTGACACTTTGATACAATACAAACGCGAGGTGAAGAATATGGAAAAGGATGAAAAGAAAAAGAAAAGAGATTTTAAAGAAACATGGTATTATTTAAAGAAAACTTATCCTTATGCTAAAAAAGATAAAAAGTATTTGTTCTTCTTTTTTCTTGGTTGTATTGTTTTATGCGCTATTCAAATTGTAGCTCCGATTTTTACAGCAAGACAAATTATTGAACTTACCAATGAAGCTTGGCAACAATTATTTTGGGTTACTCTTGCTATATTAGGTATTGAAGTTCTTCGAAATTTTGTGCGAAAAGTGAATAACTTTTTTATTAATCGTTTCTTTTATTCGGTTCGAAAAAATATCCAATTAGAAGTTGCTCGTGAAACTTTGAAGTTAACAACCGAAACTTTAAATACTCATTCTAGCGGGGTTTTTATTGAAAGAATTAGTAATGATACTAGTGTTATTGCAGAAATTTTTATGAATATTATTGATTATGTTACTTATATTATCTCGGCTATTGGTGTTTTGGTTAGTATTTCCTTTTTAAATATGACTCTCTTTTTATTGTATGTAGGGTTCTTAATTATTTTGTTTGTAACGAAAGCTTATGCTCAAAAAGTTCTTAAGAAAAAGAGAAGATTGGAAAGAGAAAAAAGTGAAGTTGCTTCTGGGTTTGTCAGTGAGATGGTCAGAGGAGCTAAAGACATTAAAATATTAAATGCAGAAACTAGTTTTTTATCTAAAGCTAATGACATTGTGAATGATTTAAATCAAGCTAGCTATGATTATACTAAGACTAGACGTAATTTTGTATTTTGGAATGGTAATATTCGTGACTTATTAGATTTCTTTATTATTCTGTGTGGCATTTATTTTTTGGTAAGTGGACAACTTGAGGTAGCTACGATGATTGTTATTTTTAATTATCGTAATAATATTTTGGCTATATCAGATTTTTTAGAAGGTTTCTTGGAACTTATTCAAAGATATACACTGGCAGCTGAACGTATTTTTGAAGTGATTGATAGTCCTAAGTTTCCAAAAGAAGTATTTGGTTCTAAACAAGTCAAGAAGTTGGAAGGTCATATCAAGTTTCAAAACGTCTCATTCCAATATGATGATAGTCAAGAGGTTTTAAATGACGTTTCCTTCGAAATAAAGCCAAATGAAACTGTTTCTTTCGTCGGGAAAAGTGGGGCTGGAAAGTCTACTATTTTCAATTTGATTGCTGGTCTGTATCATGTAAATCAAGGTTCTATCTATCTTGATGGCATTCCTGTGGAAGAACTTTCAAAAGAGTCTTTACGTGGTAATTTGTCTATCATTAGTCAAAATCCTTATATTTTTAATATGAGTATTCGGGAAAATTTAACAATTATTAAGCATGATTTAACTGAAGAGGAAATGGTTCTAGCATGCAAGAGAGCAAGACTCCATGATTTTATAATGACACTTAAAGATGGCTATGACACGATTGTGGGAGAGTCTGGTGTGACTTTATCTGGTGGTCAAAGACAGAGACTTGCTATTGCCAGAGCATTAATTCAAAAGACAGAGATTATTTTGTTTGATGAAGCAACAAGTGCTTTAGATAATGAGACACAAGCGGAAATTCAACAATCTATTCATAATATGCAAGGAGAATATACTATTTTGATTATTGCTCATAGGCTTTCTACTGTTATCAATAGTGATCGTTTAATTTTAATAGATCAAGGAAAAGTGAAAGGGATTGGAACACATCAGGAATTGTTAGAGCATAATGCTATTTATAAAAAGTTATATGAGTTAGAATTAAGTGACGAAGAAAAAAGTAAACAAGAATAACCCTGTTTACTTTTTTTGTCATTAATAGTAAGTCTTAGTTTCTCTTTCTAAATCTCTTTTTTTGATACTTTCTCTTTTGTCGTATAATTTTTTCCCTTTGCCAATTCCAATTAAAAGTTTGGCTTTGTTGTTTTTAAAATACATTTTTAAAGGGATAATACTAATTCCTTCTTTTTCTTTGGCTTCTTTTAATCTTTTGATTTCTTGTTTATGTAAAAGTAATCGTCTTGTTCTTCTTTCGTCATGATTGAAAATATTTCCTTCTTCGTATTTGGCAATATAAATATTTAAGGCAAAAGCTTCGTTATCTTTGATGGTAACAAAGCTATCTTTTAAATCGACAGACCCTTTTCTAACACTTTTGATTTCTGTCCCAACAAGTTCTATTCCTGCTTCGTATTCTTTTAATATTTCATAGTCATAGTAAGCTTTTTTATTCTTGACTTCCATTTTCTTGTTCCTCCACTACTTCGAAGTCAATTAAAGCAGTTTCTTTATTCGCACTTACACAACGAACCCGTAATTTGTCACCAATGCGATATGTCTTTTTGGTAGACTTGCCAATTAAGGAAAGTAAATCTGGAACATATTCATAGTAATCGCCTTTTAGGCTATTTACATGGACTAAACCTTCTACTAAGTTTGGAAGTTCTACATAGAATCCGTAATTTGTCACTGAATCGATAATTGCATCGTAAATTTCTCCAATATGGCTTTCCATGTACTCTGCCATTTTCATATCAGCAACATCACGTTCTGCTTGTTGAGCCGCTACTTCTCGTTCACTAGAATGTTCCGCGATTTGGACTAGGCTTGTATTTAGATAATCAATCGTATGCATTGAGAAATCTTTTTCGACTAAGTATTTTTTTAGAAGTCTATGCACTGTAAGGTCTGGAAATCTTCTGATTGGACTTGTAAAGTGTGTATAGGCTTTGGATGCAAGACCAAAGTGTCCAATATTTTCTTTTGAGTATTCTGCTTTTTTCATACTACGAAGTAACATAGAAGATAGAATTGTAAATTCTGGTTTATCATCTAATTCCTTTAGTATGTGTTGCATTGTAATTGGCGTTAAGTCATATACTTTTGTTTGAAGTTGATAACCTAGTATTTTTAAAAGGTTTGTAAAGTCTTCAATTTTTTCTGTGTTTGGTTTACCATGGACACGATAGATAAATGGTAAGTCCATATTATAGATGTGGCTTGCTACAGTTTCATTTGCAGCAATCATAAAGTCTTCAATTAACTTTTCGCCATCTTCTCTTTCTACTCTTACAATATCAATAGCACGTCCTTGTTCATCTTGAATGATTTCTGGTTCATCTAAATCAAAATCAATATAGCCGCGACTCATTTTTTCTTTTCTTAAAATATGAGCTAATTCATTCATTTCTTTTAAAGTATCAGCAAATGGTTCATATCCGGGTGCAATGATATCACGCATTAAAATATCGTTCACTGCTTCATAAGTCATTTTTTTGGCACTTTTTATATAGGACTCAAAGATATCGTAATCAATTACTTTTCCTTGTTTGTTAATGGTCATGACACAACTCATCGTAAGTCTTAAGGCTCCTTCATTGAGTGAGCAAATTCCATTTGATAATTTATGAGGTAACATTGGAATTACGGTATTGGCAAGGTAATTTGAAGTTCCTCTTTCGTATGCTTTATCTCCCAATGCTGTATTTTCTTTTACATAATTCGATACGTCCGCGATGTGAACTCCTAAAATGTAATTTTCGCCATCTCTTTTTAAACTAATCGCATCATCAATATCTTTTGTGTGTGAGCCATCGATGGTAAATATTACTTCGTTTGTTAGGTCTCTTCTATTTAGGAGAGAAGCTTTGTCTACTTCAGTTGGAATATCTTCTAATTCTCTTTCTACATCAGCACCAAAGTCTGGGTCTATTTGATATTTATAGGCAATACTTAGTATATCTACTCCTGGGTCATCTTTATGGCCAAGAATTTTTATGACATCAGCACAGTATCTTTTGTTACTAATTTTTTTAGTTAAATGAATTAGTACTTTATGTCCTGGAACACAGTTTTTTAATGTTTCTTTATTTAAATTAATTTCTAAATCGATTTTTTCATCATCTAGTTTAATAGATAATCCTTTTTTTGTTTCCATGATTTCTCCAACTAGATTGTTTAAATCTCGTTTTATAATTCGAATGATTTTTCCTTCTGGTTTGACGCCTTTTTTGGTAACTTCAGCAAGAACAATATCATCTTGAATGGCCCCATTTGAATCTTCTTCTCTAATATATAAATCATCTTCTTTGTTTAGTATAACAAAACCAAAACCTTTTTTATTTGCAGAATATTTACCAATTTTTAATCCTGGGCAGTTTTTTAATAATAGGTATTTATCTTTTTTAGTCTTAAATACTATATAATTATTTACTAATTCTTCTAGGACTTCTTGTAACTCTCTTAATTCTTCAGCTGTTTTTAATCCCAGCATATCATTAAGCTCTATTAAATCTTTGGCTTCGTAAACATTTTCTAAACACTGCAAAACTTGTTTTTTCATTTTGATCACCTATTCTTATTATAAACGTAATTCAAGCATTCAACAAGTAAAGTGTATAATTGTTTACAAATTAAGCAATGAATTTAGGTAGATGGGGTTAGGATGATACGGAATGTTGTATTAACATTTGTTGCTTGACTATAAACTAACCCACTACCATAATGTGTGTTTCCTGCCAATATACCACTAGAGGTTCCCATTGAATGAAAATTGCCACGACTAGCCCAAGGACTATTTCTATTAATAAAACTTATTTGTACCTTATACCAAGAAGATAAACTCTCGTCATTAGTTCCGGTTTCAAATGGGCCTAGTTCTCCTGTAGCATCGCCTAGAATACGTCTATCATAAAAATATACATTAGGTTGACTTATATAATTATATTTATCATAGTATTTTTCTTCTGGAAAGTTTTCACCAGTTGTCAGTTCTAATTCACTTTGGTTATCACAAGTTGGACAGCCATATGTTCCGTTAAATCCAGAATTGTATAACTTGTTACGACCACTCATTGGATTACCATTTTGATCCATTAATACACCCATGGCGTACTCCCAACTTCCACCTGCCATATCAAAAATACCAGTGATATTATTAGTAGTACTCGAAAGAATACTACTTGGGTATGCGATATTACAAGTATTGTCGTTACAATACTTGTTACACTCTTCATTTGTTCCTGTATAAGGACATGTTGGTTCATCGTTTGCTTGATATCCAGTTACAAAATCAGAGTTGTTATTTATTCTTACACTGGATGAGGAACCATACGTACTATGTTGTACGTAGGCCACTGCTCCCCACTCTGTATTCTTCATCATGTGACTATCTAACTTCCTTTGATAATCATAACTTGTATAAAAAGCATTAATCACTTGAATATCTCTCCAACTATATACGTTTGGCTTTATAATTACTTTACTCTCATCATTAACATTTTGGCTGGCCTCAGAAGTACTTATTGCTCCCTTGTATCCCGTTTCAAACTTTCCTACCCAAAAACCTGTGCTCGGAATACTTAGAAATGCTGGATGAGTCATGTAGTCTCCAACTTCACAGTTTCCTGTAGCCCCAGACTCCATTGGAGTAGTACATTCTCCTGATACATTATCACTCGTATTGTAATCACCAAAGATGACTGGTATTTCATGAACTTTACTTGTATCAATTGTTGTTAGGCTATCGTATAATCCTAAATCCCATAATTGATAACGGTATTTCGGTATCCATACAAAATAACTTTCAATATTTTCTTCTGGAATGACTTCACCAGATGCATAGTTTTTACTTTCATCTTCAAGGATTACTGCATTGGCCCATTTCTTTGTTTCGTAATCATACCACTCAGAAGCTAAATCCGCTTTTTTTACTGTGCCATCGTCTTCTATAGTTACTGGTATCAATGGTTCTTCTAGAACTGGGTCTGTGCCATTTAAAATTGGTTCGATATACTTATCTGTAAAATAAAGGCTACATTTCACTCTGGTATTATCCGGATTTGTATAATTACTATAATTTGTTTTAACACTCCATGTATTATAATCAAAAGATATTGTTACTCCATTATTACAACTACTCTTTGTAAGATCTAATGTATACCCTGAGTCTTTCTCTGGTATATAGTTAATCTGCTCATTTTCTAAATAAATTGCTAGAATACTTTCTTCTTGTTCTTCTTTTAAAATTATTTCTTTGTTGGAATTGTGAAGCATTAAAAAGGATGTTCCAACTACTAATATTAGTATAATAGGATATCTTAATTTTCTAAGATACCTCCCCCCTAAAATATTTTTCTTTTTCGAGAGTTTATAATTTTTTTAGACACCTTTTATAGAGGGTGTATAATAAAAAGAAAGGACGTGGTGAAAATGGCGAGAAAATATGATAAGAATTTTAAATCCATGATTGTAAACTTAATTGTAAATGAAAA
>DVGF01000032.1 GCA_018712835.1 Candidatus Ventrenecus stercoripullorum | reverse complement strand
TATTCCGATAAAATTGTGTGTTTCCTTTCACATGTAGCAAAAAAGTTACAAAAAAAAGAGAGAAAATAAATTCTCTATAAGCTTAAAGTGAATGGATTTGACTCACTGCCGTCTCCTCCAGTTATTTTTACATTAGAGGATAGATATAAGACTGGGAAAACTGCACGAATCGTACTGCGTGCAATATTACTGTACACGAGTCCGGCACTACCTATGCTAAACACAACATTCAAGTCAGTAGAGTCTGGGGTTAATGTCCACTGAGCCAATGTACTATCATAAAGCCAAGAATTATTATAACATTCACTTGGATAACTGGGATAAAGATCTGTTTCTAAACATGATGATCTTTCGCTTGTTCTTCCCCCACTTGTTGCATACCCATAATCGCTTGGATATATTAAAGCAATTTTTCCTATCCATTCTGTTGGACGTCCACTATAAACAGTTGTCCCTCTTTCTCTTGTATAATACTCTTTTGCATTTGTTTCACGGACATCATTTCCTCCTAGGTTCCATTTGGCATTGCCTATCATTTCTTTATATGGGCTTTGAATACTATTTAAATACGTTGTATTTAATTCTTCTTGTAAACTTGCAGTGGTCCAATCATTTACATTATCTGTATCCCATGCTATTGACTCACTATATGGTTTATCTCTTATTATTTTGAGTCTTGTTTCTTTGGTATCTGTTCCATCATCAATATTATTAAATACTCCAATAATTCTCCATAGCTCTCCATTAAATGACACATAATTACTTGGGTCTGCTACATTTACGGTAACATTATTTGTATCTAGGTCTGTTGTTTTATATAGTAGTATTTCTATATCACTTCGAAATTCTTCTGGTACGTTTGCTTCTAAATCTATTTCATAAATACCATTGCCAGTATCAGAATTCTTTTCTATTGTAAATTCTTGTACTCCCATTTGTCCTGGTAATAAATCATAAGAAGTAAACACTTTTGTTCCGTCTAGTAATATGCTTCCTAGTTCTTCTGTTTCTGCATTAATACCTGCATCATCATTTTGACTACTAGATGCGAAATAGGCAAATGTTGCTCCTATTGTTGCTACTAATAATACTCCTATCACTGCTAATGCTATGATTGTTTGTTTCTTCATAAACTCACTCCTACTCATTGTCTGTATTCATTGTAATACGGCTTTCGTGGTTTCTCAATATGTTATTGGTTCTCTTTACGTAAAAAAGAGAATGCTGTGAAAATATACATTCTCTATTTTATTTCTTTACTTCTTAATTGTCCGCAGGCTGCTGAGATGGAAGAGCCAAATTCTCTTCTTACTGTTACTTGTATTTTTTCTTTTTGTAATTCTCTATAGAAAGCGTCTATTGTTTCTTTGTCACTTTTTTGGAATTCAATATGGTTTGTTTCATTATAAGGAATTAGGTTTACATAGACATTCATACCACGAAGTAGATTTGCTAGTTCTTTGGCATGTTTTTTTTGGTCGTTCACTCCTTTTAATAAAATGTATTCCATTGTAACACGACGATTTGTTTTTTTGATATATTCTTTTATTGTTTCCATTAACTCTTGAAGTGGATATGCTTTATTAATTGGCATTATTTCACTTCTTAAATGATCATTTGGAGCATGAAGAGATATTGCTAAATTTATTTGGATATCTAACTCGCTAAGTTCTTTGATTTTAGGAATGAGTCCACACGTAGATAACGTGATATGTCTTGCTCCAATCTGAATTCCTTTGGCGTCGTTAATAATTTTTATAAAACGAATGACATTTTCATAGTTATCTAAAGGTTCTCCTATTCCCATAATTACTACAGAAGAAATACGTTCTTTTATCAAGGATTCTATCACTAATATTTGACCGACCATTTCATGGGCTTCTAAGTTTCTTACTTTCTTTAGTCTTCCAGACTCACAAAATTTGCAACCCATGTTACATCCTACTTGACTAGAAACGCATACTGATAAACCGTAATTATGACGCATTAAAACAGCTTCAATTCGTTCGTTATCGCTTAATTCAAATAAGTATTTTTCTACATCGATATCTATTTCTCTTTTGATTACTTTTGGTAATTCTAAAGAAAAGTCTTTTTGTAGTTGTTCTCTTACTTCTTTTTTTATATTGGAAAACTCCTCTATCGTGGTTACTCGTTTTTGATAGAGCCATTCAAATACTTGGGTGGCTTTAAACTTTTTCTCCCCGATACTTACAAAATACTGTTCTAATTCTTCTTTGGTTAATCCGTATAAATTCATTTTATCACCGCATTTCTTTTTTTCTCTTTTATTAAGTGATAGCTAGCATTATTAGGTGTTTCTATTCCTGATGTGTTTTGTGGTAAAGCAAGTTCTTTATCACTTTCTTTCCTTTTCCATTCTTCTTGTTCTATTTTTAATGCTAGGTATGAGAGCATCCACTTCCGGTAGGTATCATACCCTAACTTTTTAGTAAGACAAGTCGCGATTATTTCGTATCTTCCATAAAACTTAGATATTTCAAGACAAGTTTCATAGGAAGAAAGAATATCTCTTCTTTGTTCTTCTGTTAAACAAATTTTTAGAGGTGTTAAATTTGTAAAAAAGTTATTTACATCATTTATCATTAAGCGAAGTTTTAATCCTTGGAGGCTTATTTTGTCTTCCATCATTTCGTAAGTTGGACAGTTTTCTGTTTGTAATAGCTTCTCTAATAAATCTTTTAGATTGTTATATATTTGTTCTAAGGATTGATACTGTGTTTCTTCTAGTAATGGACAGACATTTAATTGTTCAAACAACTTGTCTTCTAAATCATGATATCTTTTACTTATGATATCAATATTGGTTGCTATATTTAATATTTGGTTTCTTTCACTTAAAATTTTATCAAAATTTTCTGTGTTTTCCTCACGAAAACGACGAGAAAGAAACTGTTTTAGATACCCTTCACAACTAGTAGAACGCCGTAAGGAAGAAAGACTCCCTAGTAAAGAACGGGATTTATCTCGCATTTTTTGATAGAATATTTTAAATTCTGTCTTTTCTTTAAATAATGGGACTTGTTTTTGGAGAATATTAGAGACAACCTTATTTATTTGGTTTTGAGTATCTTTTAAACTATGATTATTATCTATGATAATTGGTTGATATTTTTGTAAATATATGGGATTAAAATCATGAGTGTCTGTTATAAATCTTCGTTTTGCTTCTTGGTAATTTGGCTTTTCTTTTTTGGACTCTCTTGCTAGAGCTCGTTCGTAACGGACTTTGTCTTCTACTTGAAAATAAATAGGAACTACATTTTCTTTTCCATAAAACTCAATATATTTTTGGTACCCTTCCCAAGTATTTGCTACCAAATAATTTTCTGATAAACGAATATTCTCTGCATTTGTTGCATATGACCATAAGCCATTTACTGTATTATAGTTTCTTCTTTCTACTAATTTTTGTTGTTTGTCTAGGGCATTCATTTCCGCCATTGATATGAAATGATAGGACTTTCCATCGACTTCTTTTTCACGCATTGGTCTTGTAGTCGATAAGACAATTGGCTTTAAGGAAAATTTTTCTAATGTTGGTTTTAAAAATGTATCTTTACCAGAACTAGACGGTCCGATAAACATTAATATCATGATAAGTTCCTCCATTCTTGTTTTGTAATCGAATACACGCGAATATCATCGCGATGTCCATCTATTTTATCTATCCTTCTATTCCGTAATATTCCATCTAATTTCATTTGACTTTTCTCACATATCTTGGCACTGCCTTTATTATCGTTTCTTACTACAGTTTCAATGAGTTGGTAATCAAAATTTTGGAATAAAAAAGAAATCGTTTGTTTTAAGGCTTCTGTGCCATATCCCAAGCTCCACCACTTAGAGCCAATTAAATAACCAATTGCACAAGTTTGGTTTAAAAGAGATTTATCTGCAATTTCGATTGTTCCGATGATTTCTTTTGTCTCTTTTTCTATCAACACATAGATTTCTTGGTTGTTTTCTAGAAATTCTTTGATTACTTTTTTTGTTTCTTCCGCATTTTTATGTGTATCAAATCTTAAATATCGATTTACGTTTTCATCACGGTAAACATTTTTAAATAAACTTTCTGCGTCTTTTTCTTCTAATGGTCTAAAAAAGAGTCTTGGTGTTTCGTAAGTCATTCATTAATCACCCAGTTTAAAATTGTTTCTTTTTTTACGCCATTTAAATAATCTTTGACATTCATTATTTTTTTGCCAAACGGTTTTATTTTTGTCAAATAAATCACCCCATCTATACAGTCTATGCCGATAGCGTCTTTTGTAATTTCTCGAACAGTTCCTGGAGTTGTATTTTCTTTTTTTTCAAAAGTTGCTTCTAAGGCTTTAAATTCTTCGTTATTTACAAGAAAGTTTGCGGTTGGCCAAGGATTTAAACCACGGATTTGATTTTGGATTTCAAGGCCGGTTCTAGAAAAGTCAATTCGTTCTTCTTTTCTTGTGATATTGTATGCGTAGGTTGCCTCATCATTATTTTGTTTTATTCTTTCGTTTGTTCCTGCAATAATACTTGGTAAGGTTTCTTTTAGTAGTTCTGCACCAATTTTTGATAGTTCTTCGTGAAGAATTCCTACGTTATCTGTTTTTTTAATTACATATTCTTTTTTAGAGATCATATCCCCTGTATCCATACCTTTATCCATATACATAATGGTCACTCCTGTTTTTTCTTCGCCGTTTAAAAGGCACCAGTGAATTGGAGCACCACCACGATATTTTGGTAGTAGTGAAGCATGGACATTGACGCAACCTAGTTTTGGATAATTTAGTATTTCTTCTGGAATAATTTGGCCATAGGCACAGGTTATAATTATATCACAAGGAGTATTTAATATTTTTTCATATTCTTCTTTTATTTTTTTTGGTTGGAATATTGGAATATTATTTTCTAAAGCAACTTCTTTGATAGGCGTTGGTTTTAATTCGTGATGTCTTCCTACTGGCTTATCTGGTTGAGTTACAGCGAGAACTACATCGGTTTCTTCTATTAACATTTTAAAGACCGGTACTGAAAAGTCCGGTGTTCCCATAAATATTACTTTTGTATTTTTCATATATGATTATTCACATCCTTTATTTCGTTTTAAAGCGATTGGTGGGTCCATTAAACAAAGTGTTAACTCTGTCAAATATTCTTCATAACTCCTGTGTTCCATGAGTGATTTTTTTAAAATCCAGAAAGTTTTCGTACTAATAGATTTGTCTGTTTCAAAAGACACAGGTCTTGCATAATCTAGGTATGACTCTAACTCTTGTTCTAGTTGGTCTATTTTTTCTGATAAGTTGCTTGACCAAGCATTTTGAATAGTGCGATTTTGATGCATCACTGCTATCATGTAAAAGAGTGAAATACTTTCTGATAATAATTGATAGGTATGATGACAAGTATTGTAGTCTTCTTCGGTTAAGAGCAATACACTATTTTCTATTTTTTCATACCAAGGCAAAAGCATGAGATAGCTTTTATATTTACTTAACTCTTCTTTTTTCTCTTTTGGAAGATTATTTATATTTTGCTTTTCCTCTAAAAGTCCACTATCAAGAAAAATAAGAGTACTTATTTTATTTGCTAACTCACTTGTATATTCTTTGTTCTGTATTCTAGTAACCGTATCAACATCACAACCCCAAGTTTTTTGATTTTCCATTTTTAATTCTCCATTTCTTAAATAGAACTTATCATAAAGAGGAAAAAAAAGCAATAGTCAATATTACTTTTTTAAAGATAGATTAGCATCAGTGAAAGAAAGTTCATAGGTTGGGTCATTAATAAGTTCTAATAATTCTTTTAAATCTTCCGTGCTATATTTTTCTTTTAAGTACTCTTCTGGTAAAACATCACCAATGTTTGCAAAACGTCCATACTTTGCATTTGTATTCTCGTCATATGGTAGTGACTTATCAAAATCAGTATAGTTAATTGTAAAAGTAAATGTTTCATAATCGAACCATTCTTCGATTATAAATGCGATGTCAGGATTGGTTAAAGACACATACATTTTACGTATTTCCATTTTAGCAAGTTCCGGGGAATCTTCACTTACTTTATTCCCGTATTTATCATAATAATAAGTCCATTTGAAATTCGGTATGTTTTTGTTTACAAAGAAATAGTTTCTTTCTTTTTCAGGGCTCACGCTTGGTATATCTGTAATTAGCCATAAAGACTCTTGTTTGTATAGTTCTATTTCATCAAGTTTTTCTTTCGCCGGATCCACAACATGTTCATTGATTTCCTCATCGGCTTTTCCTGCCCAATCGAACAATTTTGATCCCCATTCACTCAACTTATCTTTTAGTGTCTCCTCTTCTGTGGCAAGAGCAGGTGTTTTCGCATACGACGTTACAGGATTTGATAACGCTAAAGAAGATGCAAGTAAAATTGCTTTGCTTTTTAATAAAATTTTTTTCTTATTCATTTTTCATTCTCCTTTTATATTCTTTTTTATTACTTTAATTTAATATATCTGGATTTTTCCATTTCTCTTTGTTGTTGTTCTTCTTCTAAGAGATTCATAATATCCCAATATTCTTCCATTGTACGAGTATGTTCTCTACCTTCTAAGCTTCGCATATTAATCAAATGATTTAATGCAAGCTTTAATGTTTCATGTCCATTTCGCAATTGAGAAGCACTTAATTTTTTTAAATCTTTCTTTTTTGTATATTCTGTGATGAACACAACATCCTCTGGAAATATACTTTCCGCAGCAAACCTTTCTGGTGTTATATTTTGACCATTCACTCTTTTAGCTTCTTTTTCCATACATGCAATGTTAAAGTAACGATCGTAACTTAAATCATAATAAATAGAATACGTGATAGGAAAAGATCCGCCTTGTAAAGAATTTTTCTCTAACCAGTCATTGTAAGCACTAAACTCTGTATGATATAAGTAATTATCAAATTCCTCTGTAGAGTTTTTCCAATTTATTTCATTGATTGTAGACACATATATTTTTTCAAAATAGCCATTTCCAGCTATAATTTTTCCCAATTTTTCTACTCGATCTAATTTTGTGTCTTTATTATATAAAACTCTTAGAATTTCTTGAATCTCTACAGCAATTAAATTTTTTTGCGTTTGGAAGTGGTTTCTTAATGTTTCGTAATCTTCTTGTATTAAAATCTTTCCTTTTGTGTGATAATCGATATGCCTAGATAAAATAGTTTTACATAATTCTAAGATAGAGAAAATTAAAGTTTCATTAACACTATCTTTTGGCAAAATTTCAGTTTGCATAGGAAAAACTCTTTTCTCCATATTTTCTAAAATACTATCAATTGTTTTTTCTAAATCTTCGGCAATCACTGTCATAATTATCTTCCTTTCCATCGCTTAGTTTGTAACACATTATCGATTCTTTCTACCGCTTCATTAATTTTATCCATACCCCCAGCTGCTTCGATTAACATCGGTTCCTCTAAAGCATCTTCTAAAAATTTTAGTAATGCCGTTCTTTCTTTCCATAAAAGAAGCACATCCATTTCTCTTAATTCATAATATTTAAGAGTTGTACAAATCATTCGAACATCATCGACAGTAATAGAAGTTTCTTTTTCTTGTTTTTCCATATCTTTGTTCTTTTTAGCATCATAATCTTCTACTAGGAAAGAAGACAAGCTATAGTATGCATCATAATCTAAATTTTTTACTAATGCATACATCAATGCGTTTGCATAGAAATCTTTTGAAGTATAACCATAAGTAGTATTTGATAAGTCTAATTTGTCTTTCCATTCATTATATTCATGGTAAATGAAAATATTATTTGCCGTCGTTGTAGAATATAGATTACTGGAAACTTCTTTAGGAGTTCTATATTGATAAACACGTCCTCTTTCTATACGCTTTTTACGATTTCTTTGTATTCTGATAACTTCTTGTAATGTTCCTATTAATTCATAGTAATCTTCTTGTTTTTCTAATTGCACTGGAATACTTTTTAATTTTTTTGTTGTATTATCAATATTATTCTTTATAAACAAATCGATAGCTTCTTGTGTTAACTCTAAAATTTTTTGATAATTTTTGCGTAATTTCTCATAACTACTTTCATCTAGTACTCCTGGAATAGTTAAAATAAAATTATTTACTGTCTTTTTTACGCGTTCTAAAAGTAAAATTAATTTACGATAATGATACCGCGAATAAACGGATACATCTTCTTGGGCATGTTCTATAATAAAGTTTATAATGTTGTCGATTTTACCTACTATTATTTCTTTTTCGGTCATTATAACCCCTCCTTTTATTTGTGATATGTATCCTACCACGTTTAGTCTAAAAAATCAATGTCTAATTGGACTTTGGAATTTAAGAGGATTAATTCATCTAGTTCTTTTAGAGTAGGAATTAAATTCTCATCAAATCTGTATTTAATCAATAGTTCAAAATGGTATACGTTATTCACTACAAACATGCTAGCAGTTGCTGGACCAAGAATAATACTTGTTTTATCTAACTTGCTTTCTAAAAATTCTTTGGCTTTTTTGGCTTCGTTACTTGCTTCTTTGTAATCCTTGCTTTTTATTTTGAGAATTGTCAAAAAATAAAATGGCGGATATTTTAAAGTTTTACGAATATTCATTTCATATTTAAAGAATTTCATATAGTCGTTTTCTTTCACACATTTTAAAATAAAATTATCCGGATAAAATGTCTGTAATATCACTTCACCGGGAGTTTTGTTTCTTCCTGCTCGACCGCTTGCTTGGCTTAAAAGAGCATATGTTCTTTCGTTGCTTCGATAATCTGGAATATTTAAAGAAGCATCAGCGTTTAGTATTCCTACTAAAGTTACATTTGGGAAATCTAGGCCTTTGCTAATCATTTGGGTACCTAGTAAGATATCGTATTTATGCTCATAAAAATCTGTTGTAATTTTTTCATACATTCCTTTTCGGGTGGTAGCATCTGCATCCATTCTGATGACTCTGGCTCTTGGAAAAGCATTTTCTATAAACTCTTCTAATTTTTCTGTTCCTAGACCATAGTAATTCAAAGCTTTTTCATGGCATTTTGGGCAGTACTCATCAATATATTTGGTGTAACCACAGTAATGACAGCGAAGGTTTTTGCTAGATTTATGATAAGTCAGTGTAATGTCACAATGGGGACAACGATATGTAAAGCCACAGGAAGAGCATGTAATCGTTGTTGAATGCCCTCTTCTATTTAGAAGTAACATTACTTGTTCATTTTTATTTAATTTTTCGATAATTTTGCATTCTAGTTCTCGTGAAAGTATAGGATGGCGATTTTTTACTTCTTCTGCCATGTCAACAATTTCTATATTTGGAAGGATGGCATCGTTAGCACGTTTAGTAAGTGGCAAGTAGATGTATCTTTTTTTTAAGGCTCTAGCCATCGTGGAAAGTGTTGGTGTAGCACTGCCAAGTACTAGAGGACAATGATGGGTATTACTTCTTATCTTAGCCATTAGGGTTGCATGATAACGAGGATTGTTTTCTTGTTTATAAGACTCTGAGTGCTCTTCATCAATGATGATCACTCCAATATTTTTTAAGGGAGAAAAAACAGCACTTCTAGCCCCGATCACAATAGAAGCTTCTCCTTTTAATATTTTACGCCATTCGTCATATCTTTCGGCATCTGATAGTCCACTATGCAAAACAGCGATTATTCCAGGAAAGCGTTTATTAAAACGCGCAACAAGCTGAGGTGTCAAACTTATTTCTGGTACTAGTACTAAGGCAGTCTTTTCTTGTTCTAGAACTTTTTTTATCACTTGTAAATACACTTCTGTTTTTCCAGAACCTGTTACTCCATGGAGTAAAAACGTATTTGAACTTTCAAAAGAAGAGACAATGGCATCCACGGCCTCTTGTTGTTCAGGATTTAATATTTTTTCCTCTTCTTGTTCTTCTTTTTTTAATTGATACCGATATTCCTCTTCTTCTACTTCTATAAGATACCCTTTTTTTAGTAAAGTTTTTACAGAGGAAGCACTTACTTTATTGGCTATTGTTTTTTTGAGAGGTAAATTATCTTCAAATAAATTGATCACATCTTTTTGAGAGCTAGAGCTCACGTTGTCTAGAATATCTTCTTTGCTCTTTGTCAGTTTTAAGAAAGTAATATATTTCTTATTAATTTGGGTACCATGTTTCGCTTTTAGGGCTTTTGGAAGCATGGCTCCATAGCAAGCACTTAAACTACTTAGTGTAAGACGAGACATTTCACGACCTAAATCTAGCATTTCTTCATTTAACACAGGTTCTTCATCTAGTACTTCTATCAAATCTTTCGTATCAATATCTGAATGATCTAATATATTTAAAACATACCCTTCTAGTGTTTGACGACCAAAGGGAACAACAACACGTTTTCCTATTAAAACATCACTTACCAAATACTCTGGAATATGATAAGTAAATGTTTTATCCGTATGTTTACTTTTTATTTCTACTAATATTTCTGCGTACATATTCATCACGTAATCTATTGTATCAAAAAATAAAAAGAAAATAAATTCTAATCACCGATAATCTCTATTCGCGCATAAAATATGTTGACTTCCATTTTTCTTTTTGTTAGAATACTTTTTACAGAAAGGAAGAGTTTATAGAAATTATGAAAAATTTTAAAAAGAATATTTTACTCGCAAGTTTAACATTATCCCTTCTTGCTAGTGGATGTGGTGTTTCGAAAACAAATGGTGATACTTCATCTAACAATGACCAAGCTATCGAAGAAGCCTTAGAGGAATATCTTGTGCCATATATTGAAAAAAGAAATGCTTTAGAACAGGAAATTGCAAGTCTTGAAGAAGAAATTAAGGAGCTAGAAGAACAAAAGGAAAAACTTCAAAATGAAGATACTTTTAATATCCAATATCTTGATGTTATGGTGACTAGTTATGAGGGTAATCCAACTGAATTATTCATAACAGATTTTAGCGAGGAGTATCACGGACTTTTTGATAGAGACGATCTGCCAAATTTTTCTTATGATGAAGCTTACAATCTTTTTAACTTTTTAACAGAGGAAGAAATAGCAAGACTTATACAAACAGGTGGAGAAATTACCACTTCACAATTAGATGAGATTTTAGTGCGTTTACGTGAGAACTATCATAATGGATTATACGATGATTTATTTCCTGAGTCATCAAAAGGGTTGACTCTTAAATAAAAACAGAAACGGGTTCATTTCTGTTTTTTGTTTTATTTTATTTTTTCTATTTTTCCTTTTGTAATTAAGAAGACATGTTCTGCATAATCCATCATTGGTTTATCGTTATAAGAGTCTGTATAAAAGTTTGTAATTTTTTTCTTGCCTATTTTCTCAACAAATTTCTTTACTTTATTTTCTTTAAAATTTAAATACGTCATTTTGCCCTCATCTAAGTTTGCTTCACTACAAATAAAATGAGTCGTATTTAATTTTTCCATAATTGGTTCAAGTAAAAAATATGGAGATGAAGTGATAATAAAATCTTCAGGAGTGATTTTTTCTAGAATATGCGGATATAATTTATGCTCATTCTTTTTCCAGAATTCTACTACAAGTTTTTGGATAAATTCTTTGTTTTCTAAAAAAATCGGAGCATATTTATTTAACCGTTCTAAATATTCATCAGAGCTCATTCGGCAGGCTTTGTAATCTAACAAAATCTTTACAATTCCTGGTAAATATCGTAATAGTCTTTTTCTTTTTTTTAGAACAAAAAGAGCAAAATCAAATGCGCTCTCTCCTTTATAAATTGTATTATCAAAATCAAATGCTTGCATCTAACGTCCTCTTCCCTTTTCTCTTTCTTCTTGTTCTACCATTACTTGTTGCATATAGAATTCCATGTTTCTTTGAAACATTAGTTTTTCTCTTAGTTGTTGTTCTATCATTTCTACTTTTTGCCACATGTAACGGTATTCTTTTTGGCTTAATTTTTGTTTGAATTTTTCTTTTAATATTCTTTTTACTTTTTCTGCTTCATCTAAAACTAGTATTGTGTCTGTGCTCGTTGCGTCGTCACTTTCTACAACATCGCAGGCTTTCCGAAATAGCTTTCTAAATGCAACATGAAACTGCATTCTAAAGTAGTTTGATTGTAGTTCTTGGCTTACAATCGTGATTTCTTTCACTGCAATCAAGTCGTTTTTTACGCGCCATTTCGGTGTCATTTTATAACCATTTATTTGTATTTTTTTTTGTTTTAATTTTTTTCTATCGGTATTTCTATCCACGATAAATTGTGCCATATATACTCACTCCCCTAATAAATCTGGTCGTCTTTTTTTGGTATTTTCTAAAGCTTGTTGTTCTCGCCATTCTTTGATTTTTTGATGATTTCCACTCAGTAATACCTCTGGTACTTTTTTGCCACGAAAATCTGCTGGTTTGGTATAAGTTGGATAATCTAGCAAATTTTCTGTAAAGGAATCACTTTCGTAAGAATCTTCTTTGATGACGCCTGGTAAAAGTCTTACGATAGAGTCTGTGACAACCATTGCTGGAAGTTCTCCTCCTGTTAGTACATAATCTCCTATAGAAATTTCTTCATCGATATAATCTCTAATTCGTTCATCAAAGCCTTCGTAGTGACCACATACTAAAATAATATGTTTATATTCTTTTAGCTCTTTCGCTCGTTCTTCTTTATAAGGTACGCCTTGTGGACACATTAGTATGACTCGTGAGTCTTTTGTTTTATAGCTTTCGATTGCTTCTACTAATGGTTCGGGACGTAAAACCATACCAGAGCCCCCACCATAAGGAGTGTCATCTACTTGATTGTGATTTAGATGGCTAAACTTTCTAAAATCAACAATATTAATCTCGACAGCATTTCTTTCGATTGCTCTTTTGATAATCGATTCTGTTAGAAAGCCTTCAAACATTTTAGGAAATAATGTGAGTATATCTATTTTCATAACATCAAACCCTTAGCATTTTGGACAAGAATTTGTTTGTTTTTTGTGTCAACGTGCAAAATAAACGTATCTTGCCATGGAATATAATATTTTTTTTCGTTCAACACTTCTAAATAAATTCCACTCTTATTATACAAAATATCTTTCACGATGCCAAGATTTTCTTCTATTTCTATAATCGAAAAGCCGATTAAATCTGAAAATAAGTATTCTTCTTCCTTTAAATGTAAATCGTCTCGTTCTATATATATTTTTTGATTGCGATATTCTTCTACTAAATTAATGTCTTTTAAGTTGTCAATTGTAATTAAATAATGGTTTTTATGAGGTCTTGCACTAGTAATTTCGTGACGTGTTCCATTTATGTATATGGGAAACTTTTTGGTAAGAACTTTTTCTTTTTGTTCAAAAGAAGTATAACACTTTAATTCTCCTTTAATCCCGTGAGTCATGGTTGTATATCCAAAATATAATCTATTCATGTAGACCTCCTAATTCGTATAAAAGAATACTGGCACTGACACCGGCATTTAGCGATTCGCATTCTTTATTCATCGGAATATAAACAAATTTATCACAGTATTTTTTAGAAATTCCTAGTCCATTTCCTTCATTTCCGATGATTAAGGCAATGTTTTTTTCTTTTTCTATTTCTTTGATGGATACTCCATTTACTACATCTGTGCCAATGATTTGATGTGTTTCTTTTAGTTTAGTGAGTATTTCAGTTAAGTCTTTTCTTACGATGTTTAAGTGGAAAATCATGCCTTCGGTACTACGGATAACTTTTGGGTTATATACATCGACGCATTCTTTGCTTAATAGGAGATTGGGCATATTAAAAGCTACACAACTACGAATGATTGTCCCTAAGTTTCCTGGGTCTTGAATTCCGTCTAATATTAAGACTGGTCCATTTATGGCTTTTTCTTCTAGTTTTTTTGTGACGGCAATGACCTTAGGAGGTGTTACTTGATTGGTAATTTTTTCCATAACATTCTTTGTCACATGAAATGTTGGTACTTCGTAGTCAACCTCTTCTGTCGTTATTACTTCGATGACAAGATGATGTTTCATCGCTTCTTTTAGGAGATGATCTCCTTCAATTAAAAAGGTGTTTGTTTTATCTCGTTCTTTCTTTTCTTTTAGGCTTGTCCATTCTTTGACTTTTTTATTTTGTAATGACTCTATTTTCATCCTCGTAACCTCTTTCTTGCTAATTTGTAATCAGGATAATATTTAGAAACCCACGCCCAAAATCTCGGGCTATGGTTGGCTTCGTAAAAATGACACAATTCATGGATAATCACATAATCTAATAAGTCGATATCTTTTTTTAGCAGTTCGCTATTTAGGGTAATGGTATTATTTCCACGATTATTTACTCCCCATCTTGTTTTCATCGTTCTTATTTTTAGGGCAAACGGTGGAATGTTTTTGAAATACGGAGTAATGCGATTGACTTCGTAGGTGAAAATACGAACGCATTCTTGTTTATAGAACTTTGCTAACGCACGCTCGTCTTTAGCGATGACGTTATCACCAATGAATTCGACTTTTTTTGTCACTCCATCAAAAATTCTTGTATATGTTTTTCCTAGGTAACAGAAAAAAGCATCTTTTTGTTCTTCTTGTTCTTTTTTTTGCCACATTTTTACTAAAGATTTCCTGTTTTTTTCAATGATTTTAGCAATTTCTCGTTCGCTTACAAAAGGGTTGGCTGTCACAACAAGAGTGAATTTATCCCGAAACCTCATATATAAATTTTTATTATTTTTACGAATGATTTCAACATTTACTATTATGTCATCAATTTTCAACTGCATATTATCACCTGTACTTTTATTTTATCATAGAAAAAGGAAACCACAAAATGTTTCCTTTTAGTAATCTTCGTCAATGGAATCGATTGTCTCTAATTCTGTTTCAATAATGGATTTGAATTTTCTTTTAAATATGACAATTCTTTTTCGTAAATTCTCTCCATCTGCCTCTAATTTTTCGGCTTTTAATAAAGCATCATTGACAATTCGTGAAGCGTTTCTTTTGGCCTCATCAATAATTGCTTTGGACTCATCACGAGCCACTTTTTTGATTTGACTAGAGGTATCTTCGGCGATTAATAAAGCTTTGTTTAGAGTATTTTCCATATTTTGGTATTGTAGCAACCTTTGTTTTAAAGAAGTAATTTCTTCATCTCGCTTCTTTAAATTATTCAGCATTGATTCGTATTCTTTCGCGACATCTCTAACAAAAGAATTGACTTCACTTTTATTATAACCATTAAAACTCGTACTAAACTTTTTCACGCTTCACCTTCTTTTAAGAAAAAGACTTTTTTTACCAATCTAATTCATCTTCATTATTGCTCTTTGCAGGACGCTCATTATCATCAGAAATTTTACCTTGAATATTCACATTTTTTGGGGTACACAAGTAAATTCCAACACCTATTTTTTGCATTGTTCCACCGATGGAATAAACACATCCAGACAGAAAATCTATAATTCTCTTTGCTTGCGCAGAAGTCACCCTCTTTAAATTTACGACCACACTATTACGATTTTTTAAATGATCGGCAATTTGTTGTGATTCTGAATAAGCACGAGGTTCTAATAAAATCATTTTATTTCCTGTTTTATCTGCCTCTTTTAATGCTTCTTCTTCACTGACATTGTAAAACTCTTCTTCACTGTAGTTGTTATCGTATTCTTCATCATCAGAAAACAGTTTTTTTATTTTTCCAAACGCCATGTTATAAATCTCCCTTCGACTCTTTACCTTCTCATTGTATCAAAAACAAAACTTATTTTCAATTCAAAGTCGTAAGAATTTCAAAAAAATTCATTCTTTTTTCTAAATTTTAAAAGTTGGTTTCTTTGGCTAAGAATTTTTTTAATTCTTCTATGGTCATAACTGTTTGCTCCATCGTGTCACGATTACGTACAGTTACGGTGTTATTTTTTAGGGTTTCATCGTCAATGGTAATAGCAAAAGGTGTTCCAATCGCGTCACTTCTTCTGTATCTTTTACCAATGCTTCCAGACTCATCGTAAGAGCACATGAAATCTTTTGCTAAATCTCCATATATTTCCATTGCACGTTCGGCATGATGTTTTTTGATTAATGGTAAGATGGTTACTTTATAAGGAGCAAGAGCTGGGTGAAGTCGCATTACGAGTCTTTCTTCGTCTTTTGTATAATCGATATGATACGCATCACATAAAATAGCAAGTATTAAACGGTCTAAACCTACAGATGGTTCAATAACGTAAGGAAGATATTTTTCGTTTGTTTCTGGGTCTAGATATCTTAAATCTGCTTTAGAATGTTCCATATGAACGGATAAGTCATAGTCCGTACGGTCTGCAATTCCCCAAAGTTCTCCCCAACCCATTGGATAAGCGTATTCTATATCGGTCGTTGCTTTGGAATAGAAAGATAGTTCTTCTTTGGCATGGTCTCTAAAACGTAAATTGTCGGGATTTAATCCTAAATCTTTTAAAAATTCCATGCAAGACGTTTTCCAAAAGCCAAACCATTCTAAGTCCGTACCAGGCTTACAGAAGAACTCTAATTCCATTTGTTCGAATTCTCTAGTTCGGAATGTAAAGTTTCCTGGGGTGATTTCGTTTCGGAAGCTTTTTCCGGTTTGGCCAATACCAAAAGGAACTTTCGCCCGCATAGCTCTTTGAACATTTAAGAAGTTCACAAATATTCCTTGGGCAGTTTCGCCACGAAGGTATACTGTACTTTTTGCCTCTTCTGTCACACCTAAATGGGTTTCAAATAATAAGTTAAATTTACGAATTGAAGTAAAGTCATGAGCTCCACAATTAGGGCAAAGGATATGATGAGACTCAATGTAACTTTCCAGTTTCTCGCTATCCCAGCCATCGCCAGTTTCTTCTCCATTTGTAAATTCTTCAATTAATTTATCAGCACGGTGGCGTGTTTTACATTTTTTGCAGTCAATTAGGGGGTCCGCAAAACTCGCTACATGACCACTTGCTACCCATACTTCTGGGTTCATGAGTATCGCGGCATCTAGTCCATAGTTATATGGATTTTCTTGAATAAATTTTTTCCACCAAGCACGTCTCACATTATTTTTTAGTTCTACTCCTAGAGAACCATAATCCCAAGTATTAGAAAGTCCTCCATAGATTTCACTTCCTTGAAAGATATAACCGTACTGCTTACAGTAATTTACTAATTCTTCCATTGTTAATTTCATTTTAAAATTCCTCTCTTTCTAAAATAAAAATTCTTCTAAAATATATAGGGACGAGACTAGCCCGCGGTTCCACCCTATTTATTCTAGAAGAATCACTTTTTTTATATAGCTCCAGTATTCCACACCTTCATCGCTTGTATAATCATATTATATGAAAGTTTATTCAAAATAGCAAGGGAATTTTTATGGAGTTAAGACAATTCTTTTTTACAAAAAAAAGAAAACTTCATCATATGACGAAGTTATTCTGCATTTTCAACCAGGCTCATTTATTAGTCGCACCACCTGGAAGCGAAAAACATTGTCGACTGGACTCACTTATTATTCGCACCATCCAGAAGCGAAAAACATTTCACATATCTCTGTGTGATGTCAATATACTATATTTTTCCGAAAATTTCAATTAGTATTGTATAATAAATCGTTCAATCGTTCAAAAAATCGTTCAATCGTTCAATTTATCTTCGACACTTAGGGTTGCAGGCGATTTTTATTTTACTATTTTAAGCAAAATAGTATTTTATATGGCAATCTCCTAAAAGTTTAAATCTTCAAAAAAAGACTAAGATGTAACCAATTCTAACATCTTAGTCATACAATAAATACGAGTTAAAAACACTTCAATATTACTATTTACTTGCCAGATTTAATTGCAGCTTGAGCAGCAGCAAGTCTAGCAACTGGCACTCTAAATGGAGAGCAACTTACATAATCTAATCCTACATTATGGCAGAATTCAATACTTGATGGGTCTCCACCATGTTCACCACAGACACCTAATGAAATATTTGGATTTGCACTTCTGCCTTTTTCTGCAGCCATTTTTACAAGTTGTCCTACTCCTTCTTGGTCAAGACGAGCAAATGGGTCAGATTCGAAGATTTGTTTTTTATAATAATCATTTAAGAATTTTCCAGCATCGTCTCTTGAGAAACCAAATGTCATTTGTGTTAAGTCGTTTGTACCAAATGAGAAGAAGTCTGCATATTCGGCTATCTTATCTGCAATTAAAGCCGCTCTTGGTATTTCAATCATTGTACCAATTTCATATTCCATTTTTACGTTTTCTTTTTTGATTAATTCATCTGCAGTTTTTGTAACGATTTCCCTTAAATAAGATAATTCTTTGGTACTTCCTACTAACGGTATCATAATTTCTGGTTTAATGTTTAATCCTTCTTTTTGGACTTCGATTGCCGCACCTATTACAGCTTTGGTTTGCATTACTGCAATTTCCGGATAAGTAATGGCAAGTCTACAGCCTCTGTGTCCCATCATTGGATTGAATTCTTTTAATGAATCAATTCTAGAAACGCATTTTTCATAAGAGATATTTAGACTCTCTGCAAGTTCTTTAATTTCTTTTTCTTCTTTTGGTAAGAATTCATGCAATGGTGGGTCTAGATAACGAATAACTACTGGATTTGGTGCCATTACTCGGTATAGTTCTGCAAAGTCTTCTTGTTGGTATGGCAAGATATATTCTAGAGCTTTTTCTCTTTCTTCTTTTGTATCCGCCATAATCATTTGTCTAAAATGGAAAATTCTTTTTGTGTCGAAGAACATGTGCTCTGTACGGCATAAGCCAATTCCTTCTGCTCCAAAAGTTGCTGCTTGGCGAGCGTCTCTTGGATTATCTGCATTGGCACGAACCTTTAGTTTTCGCACTTCATCTGCCCAACTCATAAATTCTTCAAAGTCACCACTGATGGTTGGTGCTGAGGTCTTTAGTATTCCGTCATAGACATGACCAGTAGAGCCATCCAAGCTAATTTCATCTTTTTCGTGATATACTTTACCGTCTTTTGTTGTAAGTGTTTTCTTTGTTTCATCGATTGTTAATTCTCCACAACCAGAGACACAACATGTTCCCATACCACGTGCAACAACAGCAGCATGGCTAGTCATTCCACCACGGATAGTTAAAATACCTTCGGAATGGTTCATTCCCTCAATATCTTCTGGGCTTGTTTCTAAACGCACTAAGATAACTTTCTCGCCATTATTGTTGGCTGCAATTGCATCTTCAGCTGTAAAGTAAATATGTCCCGCTGCTGCTCCAGGGCTTGCTGCAAGACCTGTTGCTATCACTGTTCCTTTTTTAAGGGACTCTGTATCAAACGTTGGATGAAGCAAATCTTCTAATTGTTTTGGTTCTACTTTTAGTAACGCTTCTTCTTTGGTAAGCATTCCTTCTTTTACTAAATCAACGGCAATTTTCACTGCAGCTTGAGCAGTTCTTTTTCCATTTCTAGTTTGAAGCATAAAAAGCTTTCCGTTTTCAATAGTAAATTCCATATCTTGCATGTCTTTATAATGATCTTCTAGAGTATTTGCAACACGCACAAATTCTTCATATACTTCTGGCATATCTTCTTCTAGTTTGGAAATTGGACTTGGTGTACGAATACCTGCTACGACATCTTCACCTTGGGCATTGATTAGATATTCGCCATATAGTTTCTTTTCTCCTGTTGCAGGATTTCTAGTGAAGGCAACACCAGTACCTGATTTATCGCCAGTATTTCCATAAACCATTTCTTGAACGTTGACTGCGGTTCCCCAACTAGATGGAATATCATTCATTCTTCTATAGTAAATAGCTCTTTCGTTATTCCAACTTCTAAATACTGCTGTTACAGCTTCGATAAGTTGTACTTTAGGGTCAACAGGGAAATCTTCCCCAGCAACTTCTTTATAAATACTCTTAAAATGATTTGTGATTTCCACCATATCTTCCGCAGTTAAATCAGTATCAAACTTTACACCTTTACTTGTCTTTACTTCATCTAAATATCTTTCAAATAAACTTTTAGAATATCCTTTTACGACATCTGCATACATTTGAATGAAACGGCGATAAGAGTCATAAACGAAACGTTTATTTCCAGTAATATCTGTAAAGCTTTCAGCTACTTCATCATTCAACCCTAAGTTTAAAACGGTATCCATCATTCCAGGCATACTAGCACGTGCACCACTACGAACACTTACTAATAACGGATTTTTAGGGTCTCCAAATTTCTTGCCTGTCATCTCTTCTAATTTAGCAAGGGTTTCTAGAATTTCTGTTTTAATTTCCTCACTAATGGTTTCATTATTATCATAATAATTTGTGCAGGCTTCTGTTGTTACAGTAAACCCTTGAGGTACAGGAAGGCCAATGTTTGTCATTTCTGCTAAATTAGCTCCCTTTCCTCCTAGTAAATTTCTCATGTCTTTATTTCCTTCAAGGAATAAATACACATATTTTGGCATCATTATACACTCTCCTTTTTCTTAACATCATGCTCCAAGTTCATTATATCTATTTTCAAAGAAAAAAGATATGCTTTTGACATATCTTGACACGAATTTGTTTATTTAAAGGCTTAAGGTAAATGGATTAGACTCACTTCCATCTCCACCAGTAATTTTAACATTGAAACTTAGATATAGGGATGGATATATATTATGACCAGGATAACCAGTGAGACTCATTCCGTGAATGTTTCCTTTATAAAGCTAGTTATTATTATAACATCACTGTAACTACGCCAATACCATAAATTCCCGGCTGTATTTACAATCATTTCTTTATATAGACTTTGAATACTATTTAAACAGATTATATTTAATCCTTCTTGTATCCTTGGGTAGTTGAACTTAAAAAGTCTAATAAGCAAAATTATGTGCTTACTAGACTTCTTTTAATTAATTAAGTTTATAGCCTAATTTTTCTAATTCCATTATTGCAATAGCAGATAATTCCTTTTTAGATAATTTGGCAATATCAAAAAATTCTGCACCAAGCGAATCATCATTTACTTCATCCACTTTTATTTCTTTCTTAATTTCATTATTATAATTTGAAACTTTAAAGAAAATACCAGTATGATGAACCTTCACTAAAACATTTTCTTTAAATTGCCATTCAAAGGCAACAGAATCGGCATCAAATAATTGGCAATCAACTACTTCTATACCAACTTCTTCTATCAACTCTCTTTTTAAAGCCTCTTCTGGTCTTTCACAGAACTCTATTGTTCCACCTGGTAAATCTAGTTTTCCATCATAAGGGCCTCCAAATTTCTTAATAAGTAAAATCTTACCGTCTTGAATAATTAAACCATAGGCCCCTAATTGTTTAAATTCTTTCATCTGTCTTTCCTCGCCTTTTTGTTTTTAAGTTAATACAATTATAGCACTTTTTACCTTTTATTTGTATTCATTGTAATACAGCTTTCGTGGTTTCTCAATATGTTATTGGTTCTCTTTACGTAAAAAAATAGCCAAGAAATCTTGACTATTTGACCATATATTTGCAAACTAATGAAGCTATTTCAGTAGGGTTTTCTACAGGAAGACCTTCAATCATACGTGCTTGGGCATATAATACTTTGGCGTAATCTTCTAATTCTTTTTTATCTTTCTTAGATAGTTTTTTTAGAGTTTTAGCAATTTCATGATTTTGATTAATTTCTAGAACTTTGTTAGCTTTAATACCATTATTAATTGGCATAGAGCTTAGGGCTTTTTCCATTTCTACAGAAATATCTCCTTTACTACTCAAGCATACTGGATGGTCTTTTAATTTATTTGTAAATCTGATTTCTGATACTTCTGGAACAGACTCTTTCATAATATCGAATATGTCTTTGGCTTCTTCATTGGCTTTTTTTAGTTCTTCTTTTTCTTCTTCTGTATCTAAATCCATCTTTTCGCCACATACATTAATGAAATCTTTTTCCATGTAGTTACGTAATGTCATAAAGACGAATTCATCTACTGGGTCGGTACAATAAAGCACTTCATACCCTTTTTCTGTAGCAGCAGATACTTGTGGTAACATTTTTATTTTGTCAACAGTTTCTCCACAAGCATAGTAGATACTCTTTTGGTCCGTTTTCATTCTACTAACATAATCTTTTAATGTTGTTGTTTTATCTTCAAAAGAAGAATGATAGATTAATAAATCTTGAAGTTTGTCTTTGTTCATACCAAAATCGTTATAAATACCATATTTTAATTGTAAACCAAAGTCTTTAAAGAACTTTTCATAATCTTCTTTGTTTTCTTCTAACATTGTTTCTAATTCTTTTTTTATCTTTGACTCAATAGAATTTGCAATTGTTTTTAAAATACGATTTTGCTGTAACGTTTCTCTTGAGATATTAAGTGTTAAATCTGGACTATCTACGACACCTTTCATAAAACTAAAGTAATCTGGTAATAGGTCACTACATTTCTCCATAATTAAAACGCCGTTAGAATAAAGTTGTAGTCCTTTTTCATAATCTTTGGTGTAGAAGTCATATGGAGCATGACTAGGAATATAAAGTAAAGCATTATATTCAAATGTTCCTTCTGCTTTCACATGAATATGTCTTAATGGTTTTTCATAATCGTTAAATTTATCAGAATAGAATGTGTCATAATCTTCATCACTGACTTTTTTCTTATCGCGTCTCCAAATTGGTGTTAAAGAATTAATTACTTCTACTTCTGTTACTGTTTCATATTCATCTTTATCATTTTCGTTTTTCTTTTCTTTTAAATGCGTATGGCTTACTTCCATTTTGATTGGGTATGTAATGTAATCACTGTATTTACGTACTAGAGTTTCAATTTCATATGTTTCTAAATATTTCGAATAGTCTTCTTCTTCCGTATCTGGTTTGATTGTTAAGATAATATCTGTTCCATATCCTTCTTTTTCAGCCTTTGTAATTGTGTATCCATCTACACCAGTTGATTCCCAAAGATAAGCTTCTTCACTGCCATATTTACGAGATAAGACTTCTACTTTTTCGGCTACCATAAAAGCTGAATAAAAACCAACACCAAATTGTCCTATAATATCAATGTTTTTCTTGTGTTCGTTATCACTCTTAAATTCTTCTGAACCAGATTTGGCTATAGTACCTAAATTGTTTTCTAGCTCATCGTTATCCATACCAATTCCGTTGTCACTTATAGTAAGTGTTCTATTTTCTTTGTTGATTGTAAGGAATATTTCAAAGTCTTTTTTATTTACTTTGATACTCTTATCTGTTAGAGACATGTAATGCAGTTTATCAATCGCATCACTTGCATTCGATATGATTTCTCTTAAGAATATTTCTTTATTTGTATAAATAGAATTAATCATTAAATCCATCAATTTCTTGGACTCTGTTTTAAATTTTTTTTTCATTTTCATCACCTTTCACGAGTATAGTGTAACACCATTTTTTAGCAATGTCAACGATTGAGTGCTAATGTTTTTGTGAAAAATAAACAAGAAAATATTTCGACATCTTTTTCTTGTAAAGCGAGAAAAACTTATATAGCATAATACACCATTTGTTAATAGTAATTTTTAAATAGATATTTAAAAATTAAGGCACCTAATCAGCATTGCTGAATCGGGTGCCAATCACAATAATATGGGATTGCATCTGATCATCACTTCAGATGTATCCTTTTTTATTTTATGAAATTTCTTTCATCTATATACATCTTAGCATAAAACACTCGTTTTTACAAGGTTTCATTTTTTATCAAATTGTCTACGATATGATACATTTTATTTGGGTCTTTTATAATTTCTTTTATCTTAGTTGGATAAATTTTATAGTTTTCAGTTTTCTCAACGTCAATCCATTTGAATCTAATCCACTCACCTTCCAGACCGTGAAATTCTTGTTCTTTTATATCTCCAGTATATATTGCTTTATATATTAAGTTTATTTGATGATGATTTAGTCCTTTGTCATGAACTAATTCTTCACTGATAGCGAGTAATGAAATATCTATCAGACTCCATCCTAGTTCTTCTTTTACTTCTCTTTTTAAAGCGTCGATACTTTCTTCATACTCATGTACTTTTCCGCCTACTAATAAGTGCACTTCTCTTCCCTTTGCTTGGAAAACAAGAACTTTCGTCATATCGTTGTTAAAGATGCAGGCAGAAACACGATATTGAAAAGAAAAGTCATCTTTTTTATAGGTAATATCCATATATAATAAAACCTCCACTCTTTATATGTTACACTCTATTATTTCCTTGGCATTTTTTTGAAATATTCTTGTCTTAAGTAATCGCTGGTTAAATGCGTATATATTTGAGTCGTACTAAGTTTTTCGTGTCCTAATAGTTCTTGAACGGTTCTAATATCTGCTCCATTTTCTAACATGTGTGTTGCAAAGGTATGACGAAGAGTATGGGCAGAAATGTGATGATTTAAAGAAACTTCCTCTACTCTCTTATAAATGATTTCTTCCGCTGTTCGACGGTTCATCGGGTTGCCATGTAAATTTAAGAAAAGATAGTCGGTTGGCTTTTTCTGAAGAGTTTTTCGAATGCTTAAATAATCCGTGAGAGCATCACGTGCATATTCTCCAAAATAAACAATTCGCATCTTTTTTCCTTTTCCTAGAACACGCAGGCTTTGTTCTGAAAAGTTTATATCTTCGAGCTTGATAGAAACTAATTCACTAATTCGAAGCCCTGTTGCGTAAAAAAGTTCAAATAAAGCGCGAGTTAAGTATTCTTTTAGGGTGTTGCACTCTTTAAATTCAAATAATTCATGAATTTCTTCGTAATTTAAGACATTAGGAAGTTTTCTTTTGATTTTAGGGTTACGAATTGTTTTAAAGATATTATTTTCGATAATTTCTTTTTGTTTTAAATAATTGTAAAAACTTCTTAAGGCACTGATATGGCGAGAAATTGAAGTATTGGAGTATTTTAAAGTATCTAAGTATTTTAAATATTCCCAGATTTCGTCTTTTGTGATTTTTTTGAAATCGATGCAATGTTCCTCTAAATAGTTTTGGAATTTGGCAAGTTCATTTTGATAGCCACTTATCGTATTATCACTGTAAGAACGGATATTCTTTATATAATTTAGATATTCCTCTATTAAAGTTGTCATATCATCGTCCTTTCTATCTTATTCTTTACTTTTTACTAACACCCTTTTGACTGCTTCTTCTTGGCCTAGTTCAGTTGCGTCTAATATAGAAGTATTTTGTATATTATTAAATTCATACCATTCGTTTCCTTTATACCATTCGTCTTTGAAATCAATAGGAGGAGGCTCGATTCGATTGTAAACCACATCTTCTACTCTAACATACGTACTTGTTCCATTATCCTCTTGATAAATCGGAGAATTCATTGATTTATTTTTCATTCTTATGCACCTCCAATTCTCTCAATATCATGATAATCCCTTTTTATCTTTTCTAACATTTCTTCTTTCATAACTCTATTTCCTCTCATGTTTATTTTAAGTTTTTTTGTTTTCTTTGCAAGATTTTCTCGTCAATTGTTCAAAATTATTTCCTCGGCATTTTTTTGAAATCGATTTTTTTACTTTTTGCTAATACTCTTTCTATCGCTTCTTCTTGGCCTAACTCAATTGCATCTAGGAGAAAAGTGTTCTGCAAATTGAAAAATTCACGAACTGTATTATAACTTTTTGGAAAAATTATTCTGTGGGTTTGTTCAAAGAAAGCACAATTTTGAAGCGGTATTTCTAATGCATCATGACTTTGTTTTTCGAGATCTACATATACTCTGTATTCTGCCTCTGGGTCATTATATTTTACTCGAGTACTTTCTGGGCCCCGAAGTATATCACGTGACTCATTATTTTTATAAGTTCCTAAATATACAAAAATACTGTTTGTTTCTTTAATATGATGAGAATTCATTGCATATGCCTCTGAGACAAAATCCAAGCAATGTTCCTCTGTAGCTTTTTGCAAAGTATTTTTTTCTAAGTCTTGTTGTAATGTTAAGTATTCTTGTATTAATGGGTGTTGCTCTAGTTCTTTTAAGCGAGTCATTTTGCTATTCTTTGTTTGATATTCTTCCTCCAACTTAAGATAATCCCTTTTTATTTTTTCTAACATTTCTTCTTTCATAACCCTACTTCCTTTCATGTTCATTTTAAGTTTTTTTTGTTTTCTTTGCAAGATTTTCTCGTCAATTTTTTACGGAAGTCTATAAATTCCAATGAAACTTAGGGGCTTTCGTGCTATAATAAAAAAGCGGAGGGTGTTTTATGTTAAGAGCATTACAAATTATTGTGAATAAATTTTTAACTTTTGTCTGTAAATTGTTTCGGAAAAACGGAACTCAATTTCCTGGGGCAATTAGTTATAATATGAACCAAAAAGTTTTGGAAAAAATCAAGTATCCTAAATATGTAATTGGAGTTACTGGGTCTAGTGGAAAAGGAACGACGACAAACCTTATTTATCATATTTTAAAAAATAATGGATACGATGTTGTTTATAATGAGTCTGGTAGTAATGGAATTCGGGGAATTACGACTCTTATTTTAAATAACTGTACTATTTTTGGAAAGTTTAAACATGAGGTATTACTTTTAGAGTTGGATGAAAAGCATCTTCATTTGGCGTTTGGTAAAAATAAAATGACACATTTAGTGGTCACGAATATTACGCGAGATCAACCGGCAAGAAATGGTTCTCCAGATTTAATTTACGATGCTATTTTTCACGCGATTGATGAGAATACCACTTTAATTTTAAATGCTGATGACCCAGGTCTTATGCGAATAAAGTTAACATTTCCTGGAGAAATCATTACTTATGGCGTTAATAAAACTAGGGACTCTTATTTAAAAAAAGAAAACTTTAGTGTCGATAATGCTTACTGTCCTAACTGTCATAAAAAATTAATTTATTCTTATTACCATTATGGTCATATCGGTTCTTATTATTGTCCTAACTGTGATTTTAAAAGAGGAAATCCAAATTTCACTGCTAAAAATGTTAATCTTAAAAATGGAACTTGTGAGATAAATCAGCATTCTATTCATTTAAATCAACGTTTTTTGTTTACGGTTTATGCAACAACTGCTTCTTATGCTCTTTGTAAAACAATTGGTCTTTCAGAAAAGAAAATTTTGAATACTTTTAATAGTGGTGTTATCCCTATGAAACGCGGAAAAGAACTCTTTTTAAAGGACCGTCCAGTTATGATGCTTGAAAGTAAAAATGAAAATGCACTTAGCTATTATCAAAGTTTAAAGTATATTGCCAATGCTGATGGAGAAAAAACGGTTATCCTAGGGTTTGATAATGTTTCTAGAAGATATAAATACAATGACTTATCTTGGTTGTGGGATGTGGAATTTGAGCTTTTAAATGATGAGAGTATCACTCATGTAGTGTTAATTGGAAGATTTAAATGGGATGTCCGAGTTCGTCTTAAATATGCACGAGTTCCTGATAAGAAAATTGTTATGTTAGATAATATGGATGATTTTGTTAAAACAATTTTGGAGGAAACAAAAGGAAATATTTATACGATGGTTTGTTTTGATATGACGGCTATCTTACTAAATAAAATAAAGGAGTATCAAGATGGAAACAATTAAGATTGCACATTTGTATTATGATTTAATGAACCTTTATGGAGAACATGGTAATATTTTGGCATTACGGCATCATTTGGAAGCACATAAAGTAAGGGTAATTACTCATTATTTATCGATTGAAGATGAGATTGATTTTTCAAAATATGATATTTTTTATATTGGCAGTGGTAACAAGGAAGCTTTTCATCTTGTTTTAGATGATGTTATGAAAAGAAAAGATGACTTTATCAATGCTTTTAAAAAGAAGAAATTCTTTTTTATTACTGGCAATGCTCTTGATTTATTTGGAAAGTCTTATCATACGTTGGAAGGAGCAAAATATGAAACTCTTGGGTTTTTCTCTTATGAAACTCATGAAACTGACTTTCGGATTGTTGGCGAGCAAGTTTATGAAACTCCTAAATTAGAACATGAGATTATTGGTTTTCAAAACAGGTGCTCCACTATGAAGTTTGTTAGTGACCCTCACCTATTTGATGTTAAAGTCGGGACTGGTTATGTTCCAAAGTCTTTGGTAGAAGGTATTTGTAAAAATCATTTCTATGGTACTTATCTTTTGGGTCCATTGTTTATACGAAATCCTTATTTTACAGAATATGTTGTCAGTGAAATTTTGAAATTTAAAAAGACTCTTTATACTCCTTATGTTGATGAATTAGAAATTAAAGCTTATGAGGAGTATCAAAAGAATTTGCTCCATGAAGAACTTTCTGAAAAAAATGAAACTAAAGAAAATTAAAAAGGTTCTTTCCTAGTCTTTGGAAAGAGCCTTTTGTTTATCTAACTTTTTTGTTTTAAATTTTTGAACAATGTATTTGGTTAGAAATGGTGTTAAGAAAGTTGTAACAAGCATGCAGATGGATATTTGAGAAATGGCACTTGATAAATATACTTGATATTCTGGAATTATCTCGGCACAGAAGTAAGGGATAGAAAGAGCCCCTCCTGCAACGCTTGCCATAGCAATGGCTGAATGACCATCATTTTTTAAAATTTTCTTATCTACTAAATATGTAGGAATAATTGAGCAAATGTAGAAGATAACTACTAGTAAAAGTCCTCTTGGTATATCTGATATGATGCTTCCTAAATCGATTAAAGAACCAAATTGTAAGCCGACGATTGGAAATAACATCGCACTGCCATTTTTGAATAACTTTGTCCACTCATCATCAAGGTTTCCTAATAAAAATCCGAGTAAAAATGGAACGATTAAAGAAATGACTGCAGTAATATCTATTGAGCCACCAAAAGATGTTAGAAACAATGTTGGGATAATTGGCATACTGTACAAGGCAATGAAGCAAAATGTTGTATAGTCTTCTTTAGCGTGGTATTCATCCACAATTCCATAGTATAGTACACCATTCGTACTTGTAAGAACAGAAACAATTGCTACAAAGGAAATTCCTAATACCCCCGCCATCCCAAATAATTGGTAAAATATATAGCTTAAGCCATAAGCTACGATAAGTTTTGTGGCTACTAATACGAAACTCTTTTTGAGATTTTTCTTTAAATCTTTTATTTTAATTTGCGTTCCAGTAAAGAAAATGATCAGTCCTAATAAACATGACATTCCTTTACTTGTAAATAAAATTTCTGTGGGATCTCCTATTTTTAATAGCTCCGGACAAAATGTATTTATCAGTGCTCCGATTAATATCGGAACTAGCATCATTCCTGCTGGAATTTTTTTCATAAATTTTACCATATAAACTTTCCTTATATTATCTAGATATTAGGTATCATTCTTTTTTTCTTGTTCTCTTTGGGCTTTGGAAAAGCTACAGCCACAGTAATCTTGACGATATAAATGGTAATCTTTGGAAAGTTCAATGCTTCTTTTATAACCATTTCTTTTTTTGAAATCGCTGTATAAATACTTCACATTGAATTTTTTTTGTAGTTCTTCCCCTATTTGGTTTAGGGCTCGGGCATTTTTATATGGACTCACTGTTAGGCTGGTACCAAAATAATCAAAATGAAATTCCTGAGCTTTTAATGCAGTTTTTAAAAGACGAAGACGGTAGCACTTCAAACATCGTGGACCACCCTCTTTTTCGTTCTCTAGTCCTTTTGATAGCTGTATAAATTCTTCATGTTCATAGTCACAATCTAAAAAATTGATTGGATATGGCGTTGTTACTTCGCTTAAAAACCTTTTTTGTTCTTCTTTTCTTTTCATGTATTCTTCTAATGGTTCGATATTTGGATTGTAATAGAATACTGTGATACGAAAATACTTTGAAAGTCGTTCTATAACTGCTGAAGAACAAGGGGCACAACAAGTATGCAAAAGAAGAGTTGGAACGATTTCTAACTCTTGGTTTTTTTCAATAATCTCTTGCATCCATTTATCATAATTTTTCTTTTCCATAGATATCACTTGCTTTTATTATAGCCACGATTTTTCTTTTTGACAAGTAGTCTTCTTACTCAGTTGTTAGTAATGACTTGATGATATCTTTTTTATCGCTATTTTCATGCGATAATTCTGTTAAAAATTCTTGGGATTTTTTTGACTCTAATGTCATATATCCGGACTCTCTATATAAGTCTTCTACTATTACTTTAAAGCTGTGATACATTGCTTGATAAAGTTTTTTCTTTATTTCATCTTCTTCTAGTTCTATTAAGTTTCTTAACGTTGTCAATTCTTTGATTTTATTTGTAATCACTATTTTTAAAGCGTTTAATACTTCTTCATTTTTAGCTTGTTCTGGTGGTAGTTTTCTTGGTAGTAACGTGATGGCATGAGCAGGACAAGCAGATGCACAAGCTCCACAGCCAATGCAAGTATCCTTATCAATCTGGCCGGTTTCATTATTTGTAGCGCTGGTTGGACATACAAATAGACATAAACAATCTTTTGAACATATTTTTAAATCACGATGAGCATACACTTTTGACATGTTACGCCACCTCCAATATTTTAAAACTTGGTACTTTGCAAATTGGACAAAATTTTGGTGGAACTTCGCCAATATAGATATAGCCACAGATATCACAAACCCAAATTTTTGTATTTTTTATATAATCTAGACCTTTTTCTTCTATTGTTTTTAGTAATGCGTTTAAAAGAGTTGTACTTTTCGTCGCCCATGTTAAGACGCGTTTGGCTCCCCTATCTTGATGTTTGTCTGCTACTGCCATAGCATTTTCTAATAAAGATACATCTTCTTTTAAAGAAGTGATCACTGTACTAAATGGTGCTTCTATTTTCTTGGCTTCTTTTTGATAATGCTCTGCTAATTCTTGTAAGATAGCAGCCTCTTTTTCTTTATATTCTTTTTCACAAGCTTTTGCAAGATTAAAACATATCAAAGATTTTTCATACGGTGATAAATCTCTTAAGTCTTCTTCTGTTTCTTTAGTAGTTTCTTTTAGTGGTTCTTCTTTGATAATTTCTTTTTCATCTGTTTGTTCTTCCACTAATTCAAACATACTTTTTGGAGCACCACACCACGGACAAGTCCAATCTTCTGGTAAGTCTTCAAATTTTACAGTTTCTTTTGCGTCATCATAGATATAGCCACATATTTTACAACGGTATTTTTTCATATCTCCCTACTTTCTATTATACCCTAACTTGTAAATTCACTAAAAGAAATTTTATCACTTGAGGAGTCTAAATAAAGCGTGCCACTCTTTCCTTCTAAGGAAGCATATATTTCTATATAGTTATTTAACTTGCTCAAATTAATTAAATTTACGTAAACGTGATTGCCATCACTCATTCTAAGGAAAAATCTTGTATCATCGATGGTTACATCGTTGCTTTTCCACGGTTGATATTCAATTTCGCTAATTAAGGATAGCACATTGGTATCTATTTCACTTAGTTCTTCAATAAATCTTTCATAATAAGTATCTGGAACATAATTGATTAGTGTTGGTACTCCATAGAGATTACTACTTTCTATTTCTTTTTTGTTTGCTAGAACTAGTTTACTGTTATTGCGATTGTAAAAGAGCGGTTTTGTTTCAGTTATTTCTAGTCGTAATGTTCCAAATATGCTTTTATGAACTGCAACTGAGTCAATTAGTTCAATACTAGATAAACGACTCTTTATATCTTTTGTGCTCTCGCGAAATAGATAAGGATAGTTTTTAAACCCAGAGGTTACTATAATGTCATGATCACTTACTAAGTTGTTGCCAGTAATAATAATACGAGAAGTTTTTATTTGAAAAAGGAGAAAAATCATGAGAAACACAAAAAAAAGAAGAAGGAATATTTTAAAAAATACTTTCCATTTAAAATGTCTTTTAATTACCCTTTTCTTCTTTTTCATAGTCTTCACCAGTCTTTATACTCCTGTTCTAATATCAAATCTACTTGATACTTTTCTTTTACTTTTTCTTTTATATATTCTATCAAATCTCTAATGTTTTTTCCAGTAGCACTCCCAACATTTATTATGAAGTTGGCATGAAGTTCACTTACTTTGGCATCACCAATCTGAAGTCCTTTTAATCCAGCATCGGTAATGAGTTGCCAACTTGATACATTTTCGGATGGATTTCTAAAAACACTTCCAGCACTAGGATAGTTTAGCGGTTGTGTGGCCATTCTTCTTTCCTGGCGGCTTTTGATTTTCATCATTGCTTCTTCTTTATCTCCATATTCTAAAGAAAAGGTAGCAGAAAGAATAATATTTTCTGGATTTTCTTTAAAATAGGAAGTTCGATATCCATGAGAAATACTCTTTTTTGGTAACGTTTTTATCTCTCCATCACAGTCTAGAAAGGTCACTTCTTTTAAGCAGTCAAATGTACTTGTTTTGTAGGCTTCGGCATTGCCAAAAATACATCCTCCTACTGTCCCTGGAATGCCACTAGCCCATTCAAGTCCCATTAGTCCGTGGTCTATGATTTGAAAAGCTAGAGAGTTAATCATAACCCCAGAGGTTACATACACTTCTACCCCTTGATACTTTATTTCTTGTAGTTTATCTAGTTTGATAATCACGCCTTCATATTCCGTGTCTGAAAAGATCACATTCGAACCATTTCCTAACACAAAAAAAGGAATATGATTGGTTTTGGCATATTTTAAAAACGCTTGTAATTTTTCTATGGTATCCGGATGAAGCATACAACGACATGTTGTGTTGATGCGATATGTATTGTATTTTTTTAGGTTGACATGTTCTTCTAAATAGCCAAACTTAGTTAATTCGTTCATGATATCATCCCTTTAATTGCTTGATAAATGATTTCCGCACTATTTCGTGTATCTAGTTCATGCATAGCATTTTTTAATTTCATTCTTGTTGTAATGTCGTTTAGTAAAAAATCAATTTTTTCTTCTAACACTTTGGTTGTAATCTCACTTTCTTCTAATAATACGATGCAGCCTTTATCACTTAAATCTTTTGCATTGTAATATTGATGGTTGTTTGCTACATTCGGGCTAGGTATCACAATTGCTGGTATTTCTAAAGCCATTAGTTCACTAAGGCTACCTGCTCCAGCTCGACTAATTACTAAGTCACTAATTTTTAAAAGGCCAGGAAGACTTTCCATAAACGGAAATATTTTGACATTTTCTGGAGCTTTGAAACCGTCCATGAACTCTTCATAATAGCCTTTTCCTGTTATATAGCAGATTTCGTAATTATGGGTATTCATTAAAAAGTCTTTCATTTTATTATTCAGTGAGCCACTTCCTAAAGAACCGGCAACGACTGTAACTAACTTTTTTCCTTTTTTTAGGCCTAATTCTGTTTTATCTTTTTTAGGAATGGTAAGAGCACTCGCTCCACAAGGGTGTCCCGTATATATAATACGTCCTTTTGTTTTGAAAAATTGTTTGCTCGTTTCAAAGGATACCCCTATTAAATCTGCATATTTTCCAATCATTTTATTGCTTTTTCCAGGAATGCTATTTTGTTCATGAATAAATGTTTTAATATGAAGGCGATGGGCTACTTTTAAAACAGGATATGTGACGTATCCCCCTACTCCGATTACTACGTCTGGCCTAAATTCTTTCATAATCTCTTCGCAACGTTTCATTGCCCTACGAATACAACCAATGTTTTTAATATCTCGTTTAATATCTTTGGTAAATCCATATATTTCTATTGCTTCATAACGAATACGCTTTTTCGGAATGATATCTTTTTCCATTCGGTTATGGGTTCCTATATATAATACTTCTAAATTTTTTTCGTGTTTTTTAAATTCTTCTATGATTGCTAGAGCGGGATTAATATGTCCCATGGTACCACCAGCAGATACAATTATTTTCATGTCATCACACTTCCTTGTATACTCATTATACTATATTTTTTTCTATTCTTTTATAGAACTAGTGTCAAGTCATGTCAATCATTTATTTTTCTTTTTTCTACTCTTAGTCTAAAGTTGATTTTTTTGAATAAAATGTAATGGTGAAAACCTTATGAAGCACTTTGATAGACTTTTATTTTTTATTGTGATTGTCATTGGGATTTTTGGAATTGTTATGATTTATTCTGCCAGTGCCATTTGGGCAGAATATAAGTTTCAAGATCCGTTTAAGTTTGTAAAAAGTCAAAGTTTGTTTTTTATTTTAGGGATTATTATGTGTCTTATTGTCAGTCGCATCCCACCTGATTTTTGGAAGAAACACGCGAATAAAATTATCTTGGCTTGTTTTATTCTTTTAGTTTTAGTTTTAATTCCAGGAATTGGAACGGTTCGTAATGGTTCTAGAAGTTGGTTTGGGATTGGTGGTCTTGGTGTTCAACCTAGTGAATTTGCTAAAATTGGGCTTATTATCTTTGTTTCGAAATACTTAAGTCAAAATCAAAAAGAATTAAGAGACATAAAAAAAGGCGTATTGCCTATCTTACTTGTCATTGGAGTATTTTTCTTACTCATTATGTTAGAGCCAGATTTTGGAACGGCGATGGTCATTGTTTTAACACTTGTTAGTCTCATTTTTATCAGTGGTGTGAAAGTATCTTTCTTTGTTAAAATTGGTCTAGTTGGACTTATGGGAATCGTCGCTTTAATTATTGTAGCGCCTTATCGTATGACCCGAATTATTTCGTTTTTAAATCCTTGGAGTGATCCTTTAGGAAGCGGGTTTCAAATTATTCAATCTTTGTATGCGATTGGTCCCGGAGGATTACTAGGTCAAGGTTTTTTGAATTCGCATCAAAAGCATTTTTATTTGCCGGAGCCTCAAACTGATTTTATTTTTTCTATTATTAGTGAAGAATTTGGGTTTTTAGGCGTTTTAATTGTTGTGTCTTTCTTCTTTTTTCTCTTCTATCGTTCGGTTAAAGTTTCTTTAAAAAGCAATGATTTATTTTCAAAGTTTTTAGCTTTTGGGTTGTCGATTGGAATTTTAATTCAAGCAACACTAAATCTCTGTGTTGTAATTGGACTCATTCCAGTCACTGGTGTAACGCTTCCTTTTTTTAGTTATGGCGGAAGTAGTTTACTCGTTACTATGATTAGTATAGGGATGATTTTAAGTATTAGTAGAAAGTAATTTTTTTACATATCCATATACTTTGAAAACCTTTTACAAAGTGTTAAATCATGAGGATTTGTATATTCCGTTAATTCGTCATTTAAATATTTAATTGGTTCTAATATTTGGAGTTGTCGTTCTTTTAGTTCGGTATTATTTCTAATGGCTATTGCCAAAGTTGCAATGGCATTTCTAATTTCTTCTTTCAATCGTTCTTCCATAGGCTTTCCTGTATAATATTTCACTAATCTTTTTAAAACTTCTTGGTGTTTTTTCCAGTTTTCTATGGTAATGTCATTTACTTCTTTAAGAGTTTCACACGCTAGGGTATCATGGTCTTTTTTTGGTAGTAACATCATCGCACCTAAAGGTCTTTCTTCCAAAGAGTATGGACAACCATCTGGTGTTAATAAAGAACATCTTGTTTTTTCTGAAAATAAATCTATTATTCCTCTTTTTCGATTACGTACTCTTAAGAATAGGACTGGGTTATTTATCATTTGCCCATGAATTTTATCCATCTCTATAACTGATGTGATGCTTATTGTTTCTTTTTCTAATTCTTTTTTTAAACTTTCAAAAGATAAATCTTCAAAGTCTTCGACATAGTATGCACAGCCACACTTTTTGCAACAGTAGCCTTTACATTCTTTACAGCAATCATTTTTAAATATACTTGGGTCTTCAAAATTATGATAGAAAGACATAATTTTTTCATTTTCTAAATACTCTTTACTTGGAAATCTATTATCTTTCATACTTTAGCCTCTTTTCAAAACAGTAATTATTTTAACAAAGAAACAAGAAAAGAACAAGATAAAAAAAGGAAAGTTCCATTTCAATTCTTTCCTCTACTCTTCTATTTGCTCTTTCTTTGTTGGTATATTTATTCTTTCAAGTCTCAATCCAGTAGGAGCCTGTTCATACGCTTTGACAAATTCTTCTATATTTCCTTCCTCTAACAATTGTTGAACATTTTCTATTTCATTACTCCAATTATGATCTTGCTCATAGTAGCGCTGTAACTGATAATAAATAAAACGTGGAATTTCAGTAGTTCTTCCTGGTAAAGTTTCTAATAATTCTGGATTTTTTAAGATATTATAAATATCAATTTCAATACAACGGCTTGATGCATCTACAAGTAATTGCAATCTTTGACCATCAAACGCATCCTTTTCACTTGCCTTCAATAAGGCATTTTCTAAATTTGCATCATAGCTATTATTTATCGCACAAATCAATGTGTTAGCTAGAACGAAATCATTTTGAATAAGTGGATTTTTTAAAAGTTGCGCTAAAGTTTCTGATTTATTTTTATTTACTTCACCTAGTGATAATAACAGCCAATCGCGACTAGCTTCAAAATTTGGATCTATGCATATTTTAATTGCTAACTTCATTATAGCAAGATTATAACTTAAACCACTGATGATATGGATCCAAAATAGATTACTAGCTATTTCAGGCACTTTTAAAGCTTCTAACATAACTTCTTTTGCTTCAGTACTTAGCTTAGAAAACATTAATAAAACTGCCATATTATTTTTCAAGTTGGCTATTTGATATGCTTCTATCATTAAATTCATGCTTTTAGAAGAATCGAGTTTAGAAAGGAGAAAAACTAGATTTTTATCTTTAATAACTTCCTTATTTTTAGGATCTAAAATAATTGAAATCAGTTCAGAATTTTTCTCTTTTAAAATCATATTTAATATAAAGTCATCGCTAAATTCAATAGCTAAAATGCATGCCTTCATTACTACGAGCTTATCTTCATGAAGTTGTTCTTTAACAATCTGAACATAATAAAGAACTTGATCATAGGTTAGCCCTTTTTGCATTGCTGTAACGAGTAAGTCTCCCAAATCAAAATTACTACCTTGTCTCAGATATAAATCTAAAATTCGGTTATCAGCTCTTAATAATATAAAATGGTTTGGATTAAATCTATCAAGCTGTTTTATTTTTTTTAGATTCTCGGAATTTAATTCTATCCTCTCTTCCTGAATGTACTTTGCTATTTCATACATATTTTCTAAAGTCATTGCTACTTCCCTCTTTCTTGCAACTTATTATACCAATAAATAATAAAAAGTAAAGAAAAAAAGAGATTTCTCTCTTATAACTGTGACTTACAAGTAAAAATGTTACATAAAAAATAATGAATTCTAAGCAAAAATGTTACATGAGAAAAGATAGAAATATATTCTTTTCTTTTTTTTGAATTCTAAGCAAAAATGTTACATTTTATTGTATTATATCTACTGCCTTTAGGCTAGAAAGCGAGGTGGTAGAATCATGGAATTAAATATGAAAGAAAGAAAAACATATGAAGTTATAAAAAAGGTTATTGATGGTGAAATAACAAGGGAAGAAGCTATGGAACAGCTGCAACGTTCAAGACAACAAATCTATAGATTTATAAAAAAATTTTATACTGAGGGTGAACAAGGTTTTGTTCATAAGAGTCGTGGAAAAGTTAGCAGTAACAAAAAAGATGATAATATAATTAAAGAACTAGAAACTTTATACCTAAATGAATATTATGACTATAATCTCGAGGCTTTCTATGAAGAAATAGAAAGTAAATATGATATATCTTATTCATTAATGGTAAGTGAATTTAAAAAGGATGATATTATATCACCTCTTGCACATAAAGAAACAATAAAATTGTACAACGAAAAAATGAATAAAGCAATTAATGATGAAGTACAAATGCAAGAAGAAAAAATCGAATTATTTAAATCTAGACAAATAGCATTTGAAAAAGCTCATACTAGAAGATCTAGTAATATGTATGGATTTGGTCAAGAAGTTCAAATGGACGCATGTGAAAAGGTATGGTTTGGCAATGTTGTATCTTATTTACATCTAGCAGTTGATAAAGGAACTAAGAAAGTTTTGTTTGGCTGGTTCGAATATGAGGAATTAACTAGAGGATACTTTGTGTTAATTTATAATATTATCATTAATTATGGAATCCCAGAAAAAATTAAGGCAGACAACAGAAATTCCTTCTCTAACAATAAAAATCAAGTAGATGCAACACAATTTGGAACTATATGTAACATGTTAGGAATTAAATTAGAAACTACCAGTATAGCTACTTCCAAAGCAAATGTAGAAAGAGAAAATGCCACATTTAAAAACAGATTAATTGCAGAACTTAGACACGAAGACATAACAGATATTGATGAAGTAAATAAGTATTTAAATGAAGTGTTTATCCCTAAAATGAATAAGAAGTTCTCATATGAAATTAATTCCAATACTTCCAAAATGAAACCTAATCATTATACAGAAGAAGAACTAAATTTAATTATATCCGAGAAGTATACTAGAATCATAGACAATGCTTCATCTATAAAATACAATGGTAAATACTACGTTCCAATTGATTCTAATACTGGAGAAGTTGTATGTTTTATCAAAAAAACACAATGTACTTTTTTAATTACTTATAATGCTGAGTATTGGTGTGAAATCGAAAATAATTACTATCAGTTAACAGAATTAGAAAGCAGAGAAAAAATTATGAAAAAAGAAAAAGATAATAACTTACCATTGGAAAAGAAAAAATATATTCCACCAGCAAATCATCCGTGGAGAAAAAACATGATGTTAAGAAATCATCATTAGAAATATTGTTTTATATTTCAAAGATAGTTTAATAAAAGCCTGTTATTTAACAAACAAGCTTTTTATATATTATTCTTTGTTTTTCTTTATTTTCTTAACAAATATATTTCAATACAAATGATGTAACATTTTTACTTGTAATTAACGGAATATACTTAATTAATTACATCATATTTTATGTAACATTTTCACTTATAATTGTTTCATAAAAATGTAACATTTTCACTAATTATTCACAAAAAAAAGAGATTTCTCTCTTATAACCAAACACCATAAGTAATTGCGGCCATAGCAAGTAAAAGTCCTACCACATAGAACGCTTTTACAATATCTTGTTCGCTCCAACCTAACTGTTCAAAGTGATGATGAAGTGGCGCCATTTTAAATATTTTTTTGTTAAATTTGCGAATGGCAATAATCTGGATCATACTTGATAGAGTCTCTACTACAAAGACACCACCAATTAAAGCAAGAGATAATTCATGGCGTGTAATAATTGCAATCGATGCCATCGCGCCACCTAGTGCAAGACTACCCAAGTCTCCCATAAATACTTTGGCGGGATAACTATTAAATAGTAAAAATCCTAGCAAAGATCCAACAAGGACAAAACAGAAAATCGCGACTTCTTGATATCCTTCCATCCATGTTGCGTTCCAAGATAGAATTCCAAACGCTAAATAAGCAATGACACAAAGGCCACCACAAAGGCCATCTAGTCCATCGGTAATATTTACTGCATTGGATGAGCCGACAAGCAAGAATAAAATGAATAAGCCAAAGGCCCAGCCAAGAGGTAATACAATATTTAATGAAGTGATTTCTACTACTGGTTCGCCACCATTTTTCATAAAAATATAGAAGAATATCACGGCAATTACCATTTGAAGCAAGAATTTAGTTGAAACCCTTAATCCTTCGTTGTTATGATACCTTACTTTTAACCAATCATCTATGAATCCGAGTAATGCATATGCTAAGAATACAAAGACAACAATAATTAAATTATGATTTAATGTGATAGACCCTCTTAAATAAAGTAAAAACAATGTAATCAGGACTGGTAAAATAAAGATAATTCCTCCCATTGTAGGAGTTCCTTCTTTTTTTAAGTGACGTTCACCAACCATATCACTGACATGTTGTCTAAAATTCACTTTTTTTAATAGGGGAATAAAAATTAATCCGCATATGATAGCAAAGATGAAACCTAACATCATCGCTAATGCAGTTTTCGCTAAAATTAGCATACACTCACCTACCTACTCATATTATACAATAAAATCTCATATATCATGGGGTTTTTCCTCTTTTTGACAAAATTTGGACATCAACCTAACATTAATTTGACAGTTTCTCCTTCTTTTATATAAGTGTTAGCACTAGGACTTTGGTAGACTATATTCTCTCCTTCTCCGGAATATTCTATAGAAAATCCTTTTAATGCTTTTTTAGCTTCTTCTACTGTTAATCCTGTTACTTCGGGTAATTTCACGTATTTTGTATCTAACCAATTGTATTCTTTTTCCATTCCTTCACTACTAGGCTCGATATCTAGTACACTGATTGCCGTTTCTAAAACAGATTTTGCAATTGGGGCAGCGACAACTCCTCCGTATTGGGTCACACCTTGTGGGTGGTCGATTGCAACATAGACAACGATCTCTGGATCATCTGCTGGCATAAAACCTATAAATGATAAGATATAGTTGCCATCCATATATACTCCATTTTGTACTTTTTGGGCTGTACCAGTTTTCCCACCAACACGGTAGTTTTCAATATAAGCACTTCGTCCGGAACCGTTTGCTACGACGCTTTCTAGAGCATATCTGACTAGTTTACTTGTTTCTTCGCTGATAACTTTTCTTCGCTTCACAGGTTCTTTGGTATATATGACAGACTTTGTTTCTGGTTCTAGCATTTCTTTCACGAGGAATGGTTCATAAAGTGTCCCTCCATTAATCGCTGCTGATACGGCGGTTACTTGTTGAATTGGGGTTACACTAATTCCTTGGCCAAAAGATGTCGTTGCTAGTTCTACTGGGCCCATTTTATCTATGTTAAATAATATTCCGTTTGACTCACCATTTAAATCAATGCCAGTTTTTGCTCCAAATCCAAAATTGTTAATATAACTCATCAATGTATTTGTTCCTAATCTTTGACCTAATTCTACAAAGCCTGGGTTGCTTTGTGTCGACACACGAACATTTTTTGACTAAAGAATAGCGAGAACAAGCCATATTTTTATTCCCAATTTCTTGTATGTTTTTCTCATAACTCTTATTATTTAGGTCCATTTCAATATCAATATCGG
>DVGF01000031.1 GCA_018712835.1 Candidatus Ventrenecus stercoripullorum | reverse complement strand
TTACCAAGAAGAATTTTAAATGCAACGATAAAACAGGTGGGATATAAATACTATGTATGTGTTTGTGTCGAAGAAGAACTAGAAATTCCTGTTATGAGTGAGAAACGCGCTATCGGGATTGATGTTGGAGTCAAAAATATGGTAGTGACTAGTGATGGTGAGTATTATGAGAACCCTGATTTTCTAAAAAAATATGAAAGAAGAATAAAGGGATATCAACAAGAGTTATCCAGAAGAAAAAAAGGAAGCAAAAACTATAATAAAACTTTAAAAAAATAGAAAAACTTTATCGAAAACTTAAAAATGCAAGAAAGAAATATCTAGAAGAAGTTGTATCTAAAATTTTAAAAGGAAAAGAAATTATATTAGCAGAAAGATTAAAAGTAAGAAAGATGCTATCCAAAGAAAATAATCCCAAAAATGTAAGAAAGAGTATTAGCAATGTTAGTTTTCAAACAATCTTACAAACAATAGAGTACAAATGTAAATGGAGCGGGAGATTATTTCATCAAATATCTACCTATTATCCAAGTAGTCAAATTTGTAGTGAATGTGGACACAAAGACACTATTATGAAAGATTATAGAAAGAGAGAATACATTTGTCCAGTTTGTAAGATAAAGATAGAAAGAGATTACAATGCAAGTAGAAATATTTTACAAGAGGGATTAAGAGAGTTAAAGATAGCATAATAAAATAAAATAAAAAATAGTACGGGGGCGACCCTCGGAAATGTGGTCTCTGTAAAAAGAGAAAAGGAATACCGTGAGGTATTCCAAGGGAAAAAACAGAAAATTTATTTTCTATTTAATTCCTTTTTGTTCTACCAAAATTACAATCATCTCATTTACGAGTTAACGAAAACGAATTAGATAAATAATGAGTTTGATACCACAAGATAAATTCACTTGTTGCATCTGTTCGATTATCCGGCCTCTTACTTCTTTCTTGCTTAGTCATTTCAGCAAGTGTTTTATCACAATGATCAGGAATAAAAACTTGCCACAAAGAAGAAATCGCCTCTTTTTTATCAGTACCTCTCATTTCATAAGAAAGACGTCCTCTACTTTCCCCAAAAAATTGATAAAACTCTTCTCCGTCATAAAAAGTCAAACAATCTAAAAAATAGCAATTCCGTACCTTCACATCTTTCATCACTTCTAATAAAGCATCCACATGAGAACTGATGCCACTTCGCTTAACAAACGCTCCAGGGTATCCAGGATGATTAGGATAATGCTCTATATAAAATCCTGTATCTTTTACAAAAACTGGAGATTTTACTTTATCATAAGCTCCTCGTGCTTTTTCCTTAGAAATAAATGAAATATCATTAACATTAGGCTCTTCTAAATCATATTCGAAATAATGAATAGCTATTCCTAATGTTTCAAACTTCTCTTTCACTGATACATATTTTCCATAATTACCTGTTACGTAAGTTAAATTTTCCATATCTACATCACTCCCTTAAATTCATAAAAATTTTTAACTAACCGTGGATTATATTCAGGCTGAGTTAATTCCATATTTTTATCATTTGCAATTTTTTTAGAAAGAAAATACATTTGTAGCAACAAATAATACTCTTTCCAATAAATAGAGTCATGGATTTCTTCAGTATCAAAAACGGAAACATTGGCATATTCCTTATCAATATAATAAAGTAACATATCATCAAGCTCTTTTCGTTGATGTTCTAAATAAAACACCACACTCTCTGGATTTTGAAACAATAGATTACTTCTTCCATGACAGAAAGAACCTTTATCATGAATAATAGGAATTCCAATACCCGCCTCTACTAAATTAGACTCTAACGCACTGCTAGATACCTTTGTATCATATCCACTTAAAATATGAAAAAGCTGTGTTTGACAAAAATCAAAAGAAAGAGAATCTATTTTTTTACTACTACATTCTAACAATTTTTTTATTTTATAATTAATATCTTGGATGCTATGAGAGTAAGGAAGATTTAACGCTTCCACCCCATCTAATAAAAGTGTAATTGGACAAAGACTAGAAGCCAAAGAAATAAAACTTTTTTCTTTTTCATAAAGTTCATTAGCCCAAGAAACCACAAAACAATCTTTATCAATAGCTTGCTCACAAATAAGATACTTTTGTCCCGAAAAATTTATTAGTGCATCTTGTACACCATTGGTATTACCACTTGTAGAGACAACCACAAGATTAGAAAACATCTCTTTGTTCGGCTTATAAAAATAGTCACGAGGTTCAATTACTTCACAAATATTTCCAGTTAGACCTATTCTTTCTAACACAAGTTGCAAGTAATATGCTACGACCTTAGAACCACCTGTTGCCATAATTAAAGTAGAACTTTTTTGCTTTGATAGCTGAAGAAGCAAATCTTTAAACTCTTCAACCTTACATAAACTTGAATCGTTCACTTCAAAAATTCTCTCCTCCAGTTTCAAAAAATTTACACTGGTTGTATCTGTATGTATATGTTTTATCATAAAAAAACCACTCCTTTTCTACATTCATAGTAGCAAAAGAAGTGGTAATATATCGTTACTTATAAAAAGTTTCTAATAACTGAATAGATTGAATTCGATTAATATAAAAATGTCTTATTTCTTCCTTTAATTCACAGTAGGCCGCAACTCCCCACTCATCACCAAGTAATATTAAATCATAAGGATGAATAATTCTTTTCGATAGTTCTTTTCTATCCTTAGAATAATATTCAATAAAACATTTTCTCTGTTCCTTAATTGCGCGATTAACAGAATTAAAAATACTTTTATTTTGAACAATAACAGTTTTTGGAGTAATAAACCTTTTAGGAACATGAATGTTTTGATTTAAAACATATCCGCCATAAGGACCTTTTAAAGTATCCACATAAATACCAGCTTTTTCTAACTCATCTTTATACACTCTTATCATCCTTGGAGTAACTTCTAATAATTCTGACAGTTCCTTAATACTATATTTTTTTCCAGAACTCAAATATTCCAACATAGATAATACATTACTAATTTTAGACAAAACACTCACCCCACTTCAAATAAATTATAAAAAAACTTGCCATTACTGACAAGTGATATACAATTTGGTGTCCCCTTAGGGATTCGAACCCTAGACCCACTGATTAAGAGTCAGTTGCTCTACCAGCTGAGCTAAGGAGACATTTCAAACGCAAATTAATTATATCACGTAATATTTTAGAATTCAATCATAAATTTTACAATGTTTTTAACATGCGTTATTTAGTAAAGTTTTATTTTCTTACTTTTGTGTTTTTTAACTTTTCAAATATTAAAAACAATTAATCTTTTGATTCAATATTTTTTGTTTCTAATATTAATTCATCAAAATCAGATATATATTTTTGATCTTGTGCTACACGATATTTTTCATATTCATCTAGTGCTAGTTTATCAGCAATTTCTCTTTTAATTTTTCCATTATCTTTTAGAATATTATATTCGTTAAGATTTAAGAACATTTCCAATTTATCTTTCCATTCTTGCATAGAAATAATATGTCCCAGTTTCACTTGTCTTTCTGCAAAATCTAAATACATAGATACTAAATTATCAAGTTCTTTTAACTCTTCTTCAGATAAATAATTTTTAGCAACGGTAACATCTGTTTCTAGAATTTTGCCATTAGGTGCATTTTTCCACGTTTTAAGACCCATGTAATCTTTTTTAGAACTGGCTCTATTATATATTATTTCTGGAGCTGTCATTCCTGTGATAGCATAATGTAATTTTTTTTGAACATTCTTATAAAATTCTTTTGTTATCTCACTATTTTTATCATAGTCATAACTACATTCTTTATAAATATCCGTAATTTTTTGATAAAATCTTCTTTCACTAGCTCTAATTTCTTTGATTTTAACTAATAACTCATCAAAATAATCTTTACCAAATTTTGGACCATTTTTTAATAATTCAGTATTTAAAACATATCCTTTTTTTATATAGTCTTTTAATGTATTTGTTGCCCATATTCTAAAACTAGTAGCTTCTTTTGAATTAACTCTATAGCCAACTGCAATTATTGCATCTAAACTATAAAAATTTGTATTATATTTTTTCCCATCTGAAGCAGTTACTCTAATTTTTTGAGTAACTGAATCTTTATTTAATTCACTACTTTTAAATATATTTTGTAAATGGTATGTAATTATCCATATCTTGGTTTTTAATATATGGATTTAGATCTCATTCTTCATAGATATTTTAGGCATATTCTATCTTTTTACTCAGAGTCTTATTAAACCACAGTTTGACAACAGATATATTTTACTCCCAAAAATTTTAGTCAAAAAAAGAACCAATTTGGTTCCCCTATTATAAATGTCTTCTAAATTCTTTAAACTCTGCACTATTATCTAAATCAGTATCGGCTAAAGCATCCAATAACTTCTTCTGCTCACGAGATAACTTTGTCGGAATAACAACTTTTATCCTAACATATTGATCTCCCTTACGAAGAGAGTTAGGCACTTTTAATCCTTTGCCTTTTAATTTATACTTAGTACCACTTTGGCATCCTGGTTTGATATCCATCAAAACATTTCCATAAATCGTTGGCACTTCTTTCTTACAACCTAAAATCGCTTCAGTAATTGTAATAGGTAGTTCAATGGTCAAATCTTCACCATCTCGTTCATAGAAATTACTTTCTTGAACATGAATTTCAAAGTAAATATCGCCATTTGCTCCACCGTTTGTACCAGCTTCTCCCTTACCGGTAATACGTAATTGGTGACCAGTATCAACACCTTCTGGAATATGAATAGAAATAGTTTTTTTCTTCTTCATCTGACCAGTTCCGCGACATCTATCACAAGTTTCTTTAAACTTTTTACCTTTACCATTACATCTTGGACAAGTAGTTCTACTTTGAATAACTCCAAACAAGCTTCTTTGTTCAGTTACAACATAACCACTACCTTTACAATAGTCACAAGTCTCTTCACCAAAACCACCTTTACCATTACAATGGTCACAAGTATCATTCAAAGTAAGTTCGATATCTTTATCGACACCAAAAGCAGCTTCTTCGAATGACAAATCAAGTCTTACTAACGTATCGCGACCTTTTTTAGCTCGAGAACTTGTTCTACTAGAACCTCCCCCAAAAAAATCATCAAAGCCAAAGCCACCTCCAGAAGAGAACCCTCCTCCAAAGACACTTCTTAAAATATCATTTAAATCGATATCTCCTGGGTCAAATCCTCCATAACCTGCAGATCCATCAAAGGCTGCAGAACCAAATTGGTCATACTGACGACGTTTATTTTCATCAGATAACACAGCATAAGCTTCACCAATTTCTTTAAACTTAGCCTCATCTCCTGTTTCTTTGTTATCTGGATGATACTTTTTTGCAAGTTTACGAAAAGCAGACTTAATTTCTTGTGCAGTCGCGTCTTTATTCACACCTAAAGTTTCATAGTAGTCTTTTTTATTCATCTTATTCACCTTCTTCTAAGATTTTATAATATTCTTGTACTAGTGAATTGTAGAAATCCACTGTTGTTTGATAAACTTTTTCATCTTCCAAATCAATGCCTAATATCGCTGCTGCTTCCATTGGCGAAACGTTTGTTCCTGTTTGCAAAAATTTTATGTATTTTTGAAGCATCTCTGTATCACCATCTAATATTTTTGGAACAATATTACATGCAACAGAAATATTTACAGCATAACTATATAAGTAGAAACTATCATAATAATGAGTTCTACGTGCCCAACTATTACCACTGAGCTTATCTAATTTTACTGCATCACCCATAAACTGTTCATAAGATTTTAATGTCAATTCTCGCATATAATCCTTTGTGATGGTATTACCTTCTCTGACATATTGATGCATTTCTTCTTCCATAAAGCCTTCTCTTACCGCATCAAAGAAATTATTATTAATCGTATCCATTACTTTTTCTATCACACTTAATTTTTCTTCTTTAGTCTTCGCGTGTTTTATTAAATAAAAATATAACAACAACTCATTTGATAACGATGGAATTTCTGTAACAATTCTTTCATTTGATTGATATTCTGCCGGCAATACATCCATCATAAATTGATGATGAACATGATGACCACATTCATGAGCAATCGTAAATACAGAATTCAAATCACCATGATAACTCATCAAAATAAGTGGCATATAATCTGGAATACTGACACAATAACCACCAGACCACTTACCCTTATATTGGCAATAATCGATACAACGTTTTTTTGAAATCTCATCAAATTTCTTAACGTATTCTTCTCCTAAAGGCTTAATGGCTTCACGAATCATAGTCGTAGCTTCTTCTATACTAATTTCTTGTTTATAAGAATGAAGAACAACATCGGTATCAAAAGCATTTAAATACTTCTGATTTAGTCCTTTCGCTTTCATTCGATAAAACTCTTGAGCACTATCTAAATTACGAAAAACAGTATCAGTAAGACTGCGAAATATTTTATCAGTTAACTTTGATGAAAATAAATACTCTTCCCATGAACCAGAAAAATGTCTTATTTTAGCCGTCTTTTCATCTAGTTTGACATAACTATTCAAAAGACTAGCAACCGTTCCTGCATATTGCATAATTACTTTTTCAAAAGATTGATAAGCCTTTTTACGAACAGTTGCATCTTTACCTCTCTTTAGTTTACGATAATTCGTCGAAGAAATAAGGATTGTCTCACCATTTACTTTTATTTTACCATAATTATTTTCTTGATTTAACAAATTAGATGCTGTAGACTCATAATCATTCACTGCTGAAAGCATCTCAGTCAAAAGTATTTCTTCTTGATCGCTTAGCACATGTTCTTTCGTACGATAAATATCATCAAGAAATGCACGATATTCCTCTAATTTTGGCTCGCTAGAAAACAAAGATGCATATTCTTCTTTCGATAATTTTAATAATTCAGAACGAAAGAAGTTTGTAGAAACTTCAAATTGACAAATCAAGTCTTCTAATGCTCCTAAGCGTGCTGCATTCTCAGGAATTCCCAATTCTTGATCATCTAAAGCCATCGCATAAACTTCTAAACATCCTTCTATCTTATTCACATCCACCAAAAGATTTAAAAATTCATATAACTTCTGAGGATTTTTAATATGATTTTGATAATTTTTAAACAAAGCTATTTGCTGTTGACATTTCTGATAAGCAGCTTGATATTCTTCTTCATTTTTAAAGTAAAGCTCAGTATTCCATTTATATTTCACCGGAACTTCGTTTCTATTTTGATATGTTTGCATATTAGGTCCTTTCTTTGGAAAAAGTTCTAGGTAGCTAGAACTTTTCTTTTTTAGTTATTATTTTTCTTCGTAAGATGCTTCTTCTACATCATCACTTTTGGAATTACTAGATTCTGTAGTAGCTTCCTCTGATGCATTTTCATTACTACTATTATTGTTTTGACTTGCTTGTTCATAAACTTTAGATGCAAGTCTCATTGCTACTTCATTTAAACTTTCTGTTTTCTTCTTGATGTCTTCTACATCATTGCCTTCCATCGCACTCTTTAAGTCTTTAATCTTTTCTTCTGCTTCACTCTTATCTTTACCATCTACTTTATCTCCTAAATCTTTGATAGCTTTTTCTGTAGCAAAGATCATAGAGTCTGCATCATTTCTTGCATCTGCTTCTGCTTTTCTCTTTTCATCTGCTTCTTTATTTGCTTCAGCATCTTTCATCATCTTATCAATTTCATCATCACTTAAATTTGTACTAGAAGTAATTGTAATAGATTGTTCTTTATTTGTTCCTAAATCTTTCGCAGTTACATGAACAATACCATTCGCATCAATATCAAATTTTACTTCGATTTGTGGAACACCTCTTGGTGCTGGTGGAATATTTGTTAATTGGAAGTTTCCAAGCGTTTTATTATCAGCTGCCATCTTTCTTTCACCTTGTAAAACATGAATATCTACAGCAGGTTGATTATCAGCAGCGGTACTAAACACTTGACTCTTACTTGTTGGAATAGTAGTATTTCTTGGAATTAATACAGTCATAACTCCGCCTAAAGTTTCAAGACCAAGAGATAATGGCGTAACATCCAAAAGTACTAAATCATCCATCTCACCAGTTAACACACCACCTTGAATAGCAGCTCCCATAGCCACAACTTCATCTGGGTTAACACCTTTATGAGGTTCCTTACCAAGTTCTTTCTTCACTAATTCTTGAATATATGGAATACGTGTTGAACCACCAACTAAAATGACTTCATCAATATCACTATTAGATAATTTTGCATCAGACAATGCCTTCTTAACTGGTTCTAGTGTAGAATCAAATAAATCACGGCATAAATCTTCAAACTTAGCTTTTGATAAATCCACTTCTAAGTGTAATGGACCATCACTATTTTGAGAAATAAATGGTAAACTAATTTGTGTTGTACTCATACCAGATAAATCTTTTTTTGCTTTTTCAGCAGCATCTTTAAGTCTTTGACTAGCCATTGCATCATTAGACAAATCAATACCATTTTCCTTCTTAAATGTATCTACTAAGTAATCAATAATTCTTTGGTCAAAATCATCTCCACCTAAACGGTTATTACCAGCAGTAGATTTTACCTCGAATACGCCATCGCCAAGTTCTAGAATAGAAACATCGAATGTTCCACCACCAAGGTCATATACTAAAACAGTTTGACTCTTTTCTTGCTTATCAAGACCATATGCTAAAGCAGCGGCAGTTGGTTCGTTAATAATACGTTTTACATCCAAACCAGCAATCTTACCAGCATTCTTAGTAGCTTGTCTTTGAGCATCGTTAAAATATGCTGGAACAGTAATAACAGCTTCTGTTACTTTTTCTCCTAAATAACTTTCAGCATCTGTTTTTAATTTACTTAAAATCTTAGCAGAAATTTCTTCTGGTGTCCAATCTTTTCCGTTAGCACTAACTTTCTTACCACTACCCATTAAACGTTTAATAGACGCAATAGTATTCTTTGGATTTGTTACTGCTTGACGTTTTGCTCTGTCACCAACAATTGTTTCATCTCCCTTAAATGCCACAACAGATGGTGTTGTTCTTCCTCCTTCATCATTTGGAATTACTTGAGGAGTACCCCCCTCTAATACAGATACACAACTATTTGTTGTACCTAAATCTATACCTATAATTTTACTCATATCAATCAATCCTTTCTTTCTATTTTATAATTTATTTGTTATCTCACCATTTCTTACATAATTTACAGCTCCAGCATATTGAGCTCGCAAATTAGCAAATGGTTGAACGATGCCATAAGTTTCAGCATATATCCGTTCTACTTCTTGTTTGATTTGCTTTGCATCTACGTGTAGAGCTCTTAAAACATCGCCCATATTTCCACTTTGAGCATAAGCTTGGGTTGCAGCTTGCATTCTTGCTTCTAAATCCGTATACTCAATCAAGAGTTTACAGATTTGAAAGTCTGCATCAGAAATATTAACCATCTTGCGAACCCCCTTCTTCTTTATGGTTTACTTTAACCATTGCTGGACGAATAACTTTATCTTTATACATATAACCTTTTTGTAACACATCAATTACAACATTATCATCAAATTCATCAGTCGAATCTACCAAAACGGCATGCATTGTCGTTTCATCAAATTCTTGATGTAAACAATCGATTTCCTTAATTTCATTTTTATTTAAAATATCTACAAGATTTCCATAAATCATTTTAAAACCGCTTAAGAATTTGCTTACTTCATCTGTCAGATTAGCATCATCCATCAGTACAGCATGTTCAAAGTTATCCAGAATTGGTAGAATATCAACGATAAACTTTTCACCATCATACTTTAGTAGTTTCGTTCGTTCTTCTTCGTTACGTCTACGCATATTTTGAAACTCAGCCGACAACCTTAAAATTTTATCGTCCTTTTCCTTCAATTCCTCTTTTAACTTTTCTATTTCTTTATTTTCTTTTTTCTTTTTTTCTTTTTTTGGTTTCTCTTCCACAGGTTCTTCCTTTATTTCTTCCTCTTTTTTTTCTTCTTCTAAAGTCTCTTCCTTATTCATCACTGTCCTCCTTATTTAACTCCTTATTAATAAATGAAAGAAGTCCTACAACTCGGTCATACTCCATTCTCTTTGGTCCGATAATTGCAATAGTCCCTTCGGAACCATTAGTACGATAAGTTGTCTTAATCACAGTCACATTTGGATCAAATTCACTGTCTTTTCCTATATAAATGCTTACTCCTCTATCACTATCCGTCGCTTCAATTTTTTCAATCAAATTAGGGTCATCAAACTTCTCCATAATTTTACGAATTTCATCCACATTATTATATTCCGGTTCTTGAAGCAAATATTTTTTTCCACTAACATGAACCGTTTCAGAAGCTTTACTTGCGAAATCGCTAAAAGTTTTAGAGAAGATAGAATATACGGTTTCGTAAGCTTCAATTTTCTCTGCAATAATTGGCTTAATTTCGTATTCTAACCTTTCAGACACTTCATCAATTGGAGTACCAACAAGCATTTTATTGATAATCTCGCATGTTTTCACAACCTCTTGAATAGAGATATTATTTGGTAAAGTAAATTGTTTATTTTGAACAATTCCTTGATCTGTACAAACTAAAGCCACAATATGTTGATGTTGCAATGGAATAATACTCACTTGCTGTAAAGCATTATCTTCACTATTTTTTCCAAGCACAACACTAGTATAGTTTGTCATCTCACTAATAATTTCTACACAAGAAGTAATGGCATCGGATAAAGCAAGTTCATGATTACGAAATATAGTCTGTAACTTCATCGCATCTTTATCTGACAACTCTTTTGGTTTCATCAAATTAGTAACATAATATTTATATCCCTCTTCAGATGGAATACGTCCTGAAGAAATATGATTTTTCTCCAAAAGTCCCATCTCTTCCAAATGAGCCATCTCATTTCGAATTGTCGCGGAAGAACATTTTAATTTCTTACATAAAGACTTACTTCCTACTGGCTTTGCCGTCTTAATATAAGACTCCACAATCTCTTTTAAAATTTTTGATTGTCTTTCGTTCATGTACTCACCTCTCGCCTTTAGCACTACAAATATCCAAATGCTACCAGTATTATAATATGCAATTTAGCACTTGTCAATACCAGTTGCTAATTATTTATTGAAATTTCTTATAAAAGTATTTTCCGCCGCCAAAATTTTTAACTTCATAATCAACACGCATTTTTTGCGTGTTGTTTTCTCTATCAAGTTCTCCCTCATTAAATACATTATTAATATGCTTTCTAATAACTTTTTCATCTCTATTAAAAATTAATGACATTTGATTAGCAGATAACCAAACTGTTTCATTTTCTAAATTTACATCTAATTTAACATTTCCATCTTTAGTTTCATAAATTATTAATTCTGAATTATTTTTTCACATTAAAAACCTCCTGTCCTTACTATTTTGCTTTTTTGATTAACAAAATTATATAATTCGAACACATGTTTGTCAACAGAAAATTGCAAGATATATAGTACTTTTAAACCAAAATTGAACATCCATCTTACGCTGAAATTTTCTTTAATATTTAGATATCTTAATTTTGGATGTTAAAGAATTGAGATTACGATTTTATATAATACCAATTTTTATCAAGTTCGTTTTTAAAATAAATTCTACTGATATAGTTAGTAAGTTCTTCTTCCTTCTCTGCATAAACTATGAAACATCCCTCATACATAGAAACAGTAGTCATAACAGGAAAACTAAAGACCTTTCCATCATAATTAATAAGCATTCCATCTTGAGATAAATATTTATATTTATCATTCAAAGTAATCACAGAAGATCCTTCATTACTTTCTTGATAATATTCTATTACTTCCATTCTTATATCTTTCGTCCGAGAAAATTCTAAATACACTTTATAATCAGCAAACGAAACAAAATTTAAAAGAATTGCAAGACCAAGAACAATAAGTTGCAATATACTCTTTTTCTGACAACGAAAAGTTATTACAATAATATAAATATTAAAAAGAAACCCTAAAATATTCAATACCAAGAGTACCATAACATTAATATCATAAGAAAACCAAGATTTCAAAAAATTAAAAAAGAACAATATCAACGTTAAAAGAATAAAAAAAAAATTTCTTCCTTTTTGTTTTTTCACAACTTATCACTCATTTCTATAAACCAAAACTTACTTTTCATCATCCGGGCCAACATAAGTTAGAGAATCGTCTGTTGGAACTTCATTTTCTATATCTATTCCTAATTTCTTTAGGATATTATCTTGTTCACCACTTCGCATTTTTTGAAGAAACACTTTGACAAACTTTTGAACTTCTGCATTTTGATATGCATTCTTATATACTTCTTTGTTTCCTTCTTCAGTATATCCAATAAATTGTTTTTGATTATATAAAACATAGTCATATAATAAGTTATCTTCTAAATATTTCCAACAAGCAGATTCTTGATCCCTAGTACCTTCAGGAACATAAAATTCATTTGGAATATCTTTTAAAGAAAAATTTCCTAAATACTGCATTTTCTTTGGCAGCGTTTTACGATCAATATAAATACTGAATGTATACTGATAGATATAGCCATAAGAATCCGGAACTACATTCTCTGCTTCTTTATATTCTTCTTTTGCAAAATCAAATACATTACACTGTGTGATAAGGTCTTCCAAATCTTCTATCTCTTGTACATCTTGAGGAATGATATAATCTTTAGTGATTTTAGTGCGAAACATCTTGCTCTTTGACTCTTCATAATTTTTATTATAATAGTAAGTTAATATCAAATATCTACCGTTAAACTCTGGGTAATCTTCACTCTCTATTTTCCATGCAAACGTATCTCCAGTTTCTAACTCTTCAAATCTCTTAGGCATATCATCAACTCTTTCTAAATAGACTTATTTTCAAATAATTTTTGGCCTCACAATAGTCTTATATTTCTGAACTCCAACAGACTGATTACAAATCAAGATCAAAAAGCAACTTACAGGAAAAAGCCACAATTCATAAAAAATCCTTTGGATCAAAATTTCTTTATTTTGTACAATGTAATGATTACTATCATAAATATATAATCCCATAATTTTTTTGCCAATACTACGATTTTTTAAAATAGTATCTTTATAAACCCACAAAGTAATACTAACAATAAACGGAAGTAATACAAAAATCACATTAATAAGATCAATAAATATATAAGGCTTCGGTTGAAGAATAAGTGAAATGAAATATCCTGGAATAAAGCACAACCAAAAATCAATATAAGCTGCAATAAATCGTCTAATCTTTAAGGTAGTATTGTAAACAATTTAACCTCATAAATAAACAAATTATAATAATTAAACTTTTTCTTTTTCATACAACCACTACTCTTATTGAAACTATACCACACTTTAAATAGTTTATCTACTAAAACTACACTTGATTAATATTTTTCTTTTCTTCTACTTTTTTATTATAATCACTAAGCCCATTAGACCCTAAACTAATTGAAATTGCAGTTAAGGCATATAAAACCAAATCAATAATATGAAATGTACGATTAGCAATATGCACTAAAACAAGTAACACAAAAGAAACAAGAAAACTCCATTGTTTTGTTGGAATCTTTTGTATCCCTTTTAATTCTTTAGTAAATTCTACAATCATATAAACAATCGCAATAAAAGTAGTATAAGTAGTTAAATTCTCCCATGTTAAAAAATTATTCAAATTACCTCACTCCTTTCCAATCTTCAAAATCTTCTCTCAAATCTTTTAATTCATTTTCAAGTCTATAATATTTTTCTATCATATTACATTGTTTATCTACTTTTCTTTCTAATTCTTCTAATCTATATAATGTTACATTTTTCGTTTCGTTACT